>DASXXL010000549.1:0-2087 GCA_036503085.1 Pyrinomonadaceae bacterium
ACGGCGACCACGAAGAGCGCGATGATCAACGCCCGCGGCATGTTTCGTTGTGGCTCGCGCACTTCGCCGGCCGGAATCGTCGCCATCTCGAAACCTGTAAAGGCGTATACAAGCAACAGCACCGACTGCGAAAACGCGCCCGTGTTGGGACTTGGACCAAACGCAAACGCGCCTCGGTTCAGAAAGAACAATCCCGCGCCGCAAAAGAGAATAATCGGCACGAGCTTTCCGACTGTGAAGATGTTGCTCACGATCGCCGCCTGCCGGATGCCGAGCAGATTGATCAAGCACAGCACTGCGACGACGAACACGATGATCGCGGCGCGCCACGCGCTGTTCGTGGCCGAACCCCAGAAGAAACTCAAATAGCTGATAAGCAAATTGCAATTCGCTGCGAACGCAGTGATGCGTACGAGCCAGATGAGCCAGCCGATCTCAAACGCGACCGCCGGATTGAAAGCCTCGCGCGCGTAGAGATATGGACCACCCGTGTCGTCGAAACGCGATCCCACTTCCGCGAAGCACAGGATGATCAGCGCGACGACGAGCGCGCACGCGACGAACGCGACGATGCTGTACGTGTTGATTAGTGAATAGACTTTTGCAGGGAGCCCGAAGATTCCGGCGCCGATGATGCCGTTGATTGTAATGGCGACCAGGTCCCAGCGGCGGATGCCTCGAATGAGGCCTTCGTCAGTGTGGTTCTGCACAGGCGCGACAGATTATAGTGTGAGCATGATCAGAATGAAACAACTTTTCACCCTTTGCGCCGTTTTGTTCTTTTCCGTTTCCGCCTTTGGTCAACAGCAGACGCGCCCTTCGTTACAGGACGTCGTCGACGCGGCTGCGAAGACGACGCTCGAACGTTTCGCTGACAAGAAACTCGAGCCGTCGCAGCTTTCGATCACCTTGATCGACCTGCGCGATCAGCAGCATCCGGTTACCGCCAGCTTTCGCGGCAACGAGCGCGTCTATCCCGCGAGCGTGGTGAAGCTGTTTTATCTCGTGGCCGCGCATCGTTGGCTCGAAGACAAGAAGATCGAAGACACGCCGGAGTTGAAGCGCGCATTGCGCGACATGATCGTCGATTCGTCAAACGAAGCGACGCAATACGTCGTCGACGTGTTGACGCATACGACCGGCGGATACGAGTTGCCGCCGAAGGAGATGGAGGAGTGGCAGTACCAGCGCAACGCGATGAATCGTTACTTCGCCGGCCTCGGCTACACGAACATCAATGTGAACCAGAAGACTTTTTGCGAAGACGCCTACGGGCGCGAGCGCGTGTCACGCGGGCCGAACGGCGAGAACCGCAACAAGCTCACGACCGATGCGACGGCGCGTCTGATGATGGAGATCGTGACCGGCAAAGCCGCGAATCCGGCCCGCACCGCGCTGATGATGGACTTGTTGAAGCGCGACTACACCGGGACGAGTAACGACAACGACGACCAGGGCCACGGCTTTACCGGCATTGCGCTGAAAGGCATCGACGGCGCGCGTCTTTGGTCCAAAGCGGGTTGGACCAGCACCACGCGCCACGACGTCGCCTATGTCGAACTCTCCGACGGCCGCAAATTCATACTCGCCACCTTCACCACCGAGCACGCCAACGACCGCGACATCATTCCCACCGTCGCCCGCGTGGTGATGGAAGGGTTGAAGAGGTGAACTGACTACAGTTTTACTATTGACACGCATCTGAAAACGAGAGTACATTCCGCGCGCCTCGCAGTTCGTTTTTGGACCTTTTTACTCGCTTAACCTCTTGGTCCGACGATGCCTTTTGCCCAAGTAGTCTGGTTTGTGAAATTGTTTGTACTTGTGTTCGTTGGCGGCTTGGCGGCCATCATCGCGCACAGACTTCTCACTGGCAAAATCAACACCACGGGTCTGCTCTACGGCACCAAAAAGGACGGCACGAAATACTTCAGTCCTGAACGACTGCAACTGATGATCTTCACCCTCGGCGTGGCGATGTTCTACCTGAACAACGTGACGCAGAACCGCACCTCCGGGGTTTTACCCGACGTGCCTAAAGAAATATTGGCGTTGCTTGGCGGTAGTCACGCAATCTACCTGGGCGG
>DASXXL010000550.1:0-8985 GCA_036503085.1 Pyrinomonadaceae bacterium
CAACTAAGAACGCCTCAGTTGCGAGATCTGATTTAGCCTCATATTACACGGATTCTAAATCCGGATTTCTATCCGCGTTCATCCGCGGCCCAAATTCGCGATCTCTTCGAAATATTTCGCAAACGCCACCATCCCACCTGACGCCTGCTGCCAATCGAAGTTCTCGTTCGGTGCGTGATAGCCGTGCTCGGGCAGCGATAGACCAAGAAACAGCACCGGACACCGCAAAACTTTCTCGATACTCGTCATCGCGCCGATCGTTCCCCCGTCGCGCACGAAAACCGCGTCGCGATTGAACCCAAATTTCACCGCGCGTTTCAACGCTTCCGGCAATGGTCCTTCGAGCACCGTCCGAAACGCCGGCGCCGCCGATTCAAACTGAATCTTCACGTCAGGATTTAGTTCTTTCACTCTCGCGGTGAGCAGTTTCTTCAACCGTTGCGGATCCTGCGCTGGGACCAAACGACACGATGCTTTCACTTCCGCGCGCGGCGGGACGATCGACTTCACGCCTGGGCCCTGATAACCGCCGGTGACGCCGTGAATCTCGAGCGTCGGCATGCCCCAGATGCGTCGCATTACTTCGAGTGGATCTTCCGAGCGCATCTTCTTCAAGTGGTGCGCCTTCTTGAACCCGCTCACGCTGAAGCCGCAGTTGGCCCAGTCCTGCAGTTCTTTTTTCGACGGCGGGATCACGTCGTCGTAAAAACCTTTGATTTTGATCTTGCCGGTGCGCGGATCGTAAATGTCGCAAACGAGCTGCATCAACTCCGCGATCGGATTGCGCGACGCGCCGCCTGTTTCGCCTGAATGCGTGTCGACTTCGGCGGTTTCGAGCGTGAGCAAAAACCCCATCAGACCACGCAAACCCGCTGAGCTCGCCGGCCGGTTTCGCGCGACCCAGACCGTGTCCGAAACAACCACCGAATCCGTGCGCAGATCCTTCGCGGCTTTCGAAATAATTGTCTCGAAGTTTGGCGAGCCAATTTCCTCTTCAAACTCCCAGAGGAAACGAATGTTGACCGGAACGCCCGCGTCGATCGCCGCGCGCGCGCCGAAAAGCGCCGTCAACGCCGGGCCTTTGTCGTCAGTGGTGCCGCGTCCGTAATACGTGTCGCCTTGTTTGGTGAAGACGAACGGCTCGGTCCGCCACGGTTCGGTTTCTTTCGAAGCCGGTTGAACGTCAATGTGGTTGTAGACGGTCACAGTCGGGCGGCTACTGTCGTTACCAAACACACCGTGCACGACGGGATTGCCTCTGTTGGCGCTGTAGACCTGCGCCTGACCGCCGAATCGTTCGAGAGTTTCGACCGTTAGCTCGACGCCCTTTTTGATGTCGTCCAGGTGATTCGGATCGACCGAAACGGTGGGCGTTTCGACAAAACGACGCAGAAGTGACTCAAACTCCTCCCGATGATCGTTGGCAAAGGACACGAGATTCTCCCGCTTCAATGTGGTTGGCATTCAACTTCCTCCGGCGAATTGTCGTTTAGAGCTTAGGTCCAATAATACATGAGGATGCGAGATTCGCGGGCGACGAAAAACCGGGTGAGCGCATCTACAAAATCTCCGGCTCTTCGTGTTATTCTGGCGTCCCCGAGTTTCCGCCTGAAACCCGGCCTTGAATGGAAGCCCGGCCGCCCGAACCGGTAGTCATTAGCTGTATCCAAGTTTTAGGAGGCTTGCGTGAGAAAAAGCTCTTTTGCCCCGGGAATTCTTTTCCTTGTTTTCGCTCTAACACTTCCCGCATTCATTCTCGCTCAGCAAAATCGTTCGGCCCGACGGGCCACCGCCACTCCCGAGCGCTCTACTGCAACCACCGGTTCGACCAACAGAGGTGTTGTTACCGCGCCGATGATCAAGAGCGACCTTTCGGAAGCTCTTTCCGTAATTCAGTCGAACCACATTGATGGACGCAAGCTGGACTACAACTCGATCTTCAAATCCTCGATCAGCGGCATGCTCAGCGTGCTCGATCCACACTCGACTTACTTCGATCCGATCGAATACGCCTCGTTCCGTACCGAACAACGGTCTGAATACTTCGGCATCGGCGCGACCATCGAGGACATGCGCGAGGGCAACGATGTCAATACCTACATTCGCGCCACTTTCCCAGGCTCGCCCGCGCAGCGCGCCGGTCTGCGGTTTGGCGACAAGATCACCGCGGTCGACGGGCAGTCGATGAAGGGCAAGACTTATCCGGAAGTACGCAAGTTTCTGCTCGGACCACGCGATACCACTGTGAAAGTTACGGTGGAGCATCCGGCCGATCATTCGTCTGAAACTGTGAACATCGTACGCGACGCAGTGTCGCTGCCGTCGATCGCGCAGGCCTACATGCTGCGCCCGGGCGTCGGCTACGTGGGCATGACCGGCGGTTTCAACCTGACCACTGCCGATGAATTCGAACAGGCGCTGAAGTTCCTGCACAGCAAAGGCATGAACATGCTCGTGCTCGACCTGCGCGGCAATCGCGGCGGACTGCTCATTCAAGCCGTGCGCGTGGCGAATACGTTCTTGCAGCGCGGCCAGATGATCGTTTCGCAGAAGGGTCGTTTCCGTGACAGTTCGCAGGACTACGCGGCCGTCAACGAACATCCGGACGCCGTGCCGATCGTGGTGCTGGTTAACGGCGAGACGGCTTCCGCGGCGGAAATCGTGGCGGGCGCGCTTCAGGATCACGACCGCGCGTTGATCGTCGGTGAAACGACGTTCGGCAAAGGCCTCGTGCAGTTTCCGTTTCAGTTGGATTACGACTCAGCGTTGTTGCTGACGATCGCCAAATACTTCACGCCGTCGGGCCGCCTGATTCAGCGCGACTATTCAAACGGCGGTTTCTACAACTACTACTTCCCAGGCGGACTCGCGGCCGACAAGACCGCGCAAACCACGCCCCAAGCCGGACCGGAAAGTCATACCGACACGGGCCGTGCGGTTTACGGCGGCGGCGGTATCTCGCCGGACGAGGTCGTGAAACCGGGCACCACCAACGCGGCCGAGCGTCATTTGCGCGATATCCTGTTTGCCTTCTCGCTCGAACTGACGGCGGGACGCGTGCAGGGTTTCGATTCGTATCGCATTCAGCGGCCAATCGAGTTTGACCACGATCTGGAGCAGGAAGATTATCCGGTCACCGATGCATTGTTTACGCAGTTGAAGAAGTTTGCGGCCGCGAAGCCGGTGTTCAAGGTGACAGCCGACCAGCTCGATAAGTCGCGTACGTTTGCGGAGAGACAGTTGCGCTACAACCTACTCTCGGCGGCTTATGGTTTCCGCACGGCGACGCAGGTTTTCAACGACGCGGATCCGCAGATCGCGCGCGCCGTGGACGCGATGCCTCGCGCTCGCGAACTCGCGCTCGCGGCGAGTCGCGCCCGCGCTCGCGGGTAGTGCTGATCATCGTCAATAAGGTTGCGGCCAAAGCGCTTCAATCATGGCCGACGATCAAACACGAACTTGACGCGGCGGGCGTCAGTTACAAAACCTATCACACGCAACGAAAGGGCGACGCAACGCTGCAAGCACGCGTCGCCCTTAATGCTGGAGTGGAACTGATCATCGTTGTCGGCGGTGACGGCACGTTGAGCGAAGCCGCCGAAGGTTTTTTTCAGTTCCACGACGATCTCGACCTCCCACCCACACCGATTAGTCCCGACGCGGCGCTGGCAATCCTTCCTGCCGGTACCGGCGACGACTTTGCCCGAGGGTTGCGGCGCAAGCGTGCGCCACTAAAGGAGTGGATCGATCTGCTTTTATCCCTCGCCCGCGGGGACACAATAGCGCGACCCATTGATGTTCTGTACGGCCGCTGTGATGGATTTCAAAAGCCGTTCATCTGTCTTAACGCGTCAACGATGGGCATCGGCGGTGAGACGGCGAGCCGCGTGGCGGCGCAGGGTGCGTTTATGCGGCGGTTCTCGGGTGAGTTTCGTTTCGTGTTCGCCGCTGTCGGCGCGCTTGCCGCCTGGCGCGAACGCCGCGTGCGTGTGACAGTCGACGGTCGCGTCGTGGTGGATGGACCAATGAACCTCGTCGGCGTGGCAAACGGTCTTTACGCCGGCGGTGGCATGATGTTCTCGACCGAGGCGCGCCTCGACGACGGCAAACTCGACGTCGTCACCGCGTCAGGGTTGTCGCGCGCGAACGTCGTCACGGAGCTCTCACGCATTCACACCGGCGGTCATTTGAAGAATCCGAAAGTGACGCTGACGCAAGGCGCGCACGTGCGGATCGAAACGCTGTTGCTGCAGGATGCGATGCCGTTGGAAGCTGACGGAAATGTCCGAGGCGTGACGCCGGTGGAGTTTCGTGTGCTACCGGGCGCGTTGAGGTTCTTAGTTTAGCCACAGACGAACACGAACGAACACGGACCACTTAAACCG
The DNA here is from genome assembly GCA_036503085.1 of Pyrinomonadaceae bacterium. Lineage (GTDB taxonomy): Bacteria > Acidobacteriota > Blastocatellia > Pyrinomonadales > Pyrinomonadaceae > PSRF01. Next base: position 4,386 of record DASXXL010000550.1, read on the forward strand.
GTAAGGACCCGTGTCATCCGTGTTTGTCTGTGGCTTCCATTGCCGCGACTTTCGCGAGCCGCCGCACGTGACGTTCTTCACCCGTAAATTTCGCGCCTACAAACGCACGCACGATCTCGAGCGCGAGCTCGGGGCCGACGACGCGCGCGCCGAGACAGAGCACGTTGCAATCGTCGTGTTCGCGTGACTGGTGCCCGGAGTACGTGTCGCCGCAAAGCCCCGCGCGAATGCCGCGCAGTTTGTTCGCCGCCACCGCTGCACCGACACCGCTGCCGCAGACCAAAATCCCGATCTCAGCCGCGCCGCTTTGCACGGCTTCGCCGACTTGTTTTGCGTAGTCAGGATAGTCGTCGGGAACCGAGCCGTCGTGAGTGCCGAAGTCAGTGATCTCGTGGCCGGTGTTTCGCAGCTCAGCGATCACTCGTTCGTTGAGCGGGTACCCACCATGATCCGCGCCAACTGCGATTTTCATAACACCGCTCGCGCGTGCGTCAGCACGTTCTCGACATTGAAGCCCAACTCGCGCAACGCGACTTCACCCGGCGCAGATCCACCAAACCGGTCCAAACAAATCACCGCGCCTCTCATCCCGACGTACCGATCCCATCCCTGACAAACACCCGCTTCGACCGCGAGCCGCGCCGTCACGTTCGGCGGCAACACCTCATCGCGATAGTCCTGCGTTTGCTCCTCAAACAACTCCCAACACGGCAAAGAAACCACACGCGTCGCCACACCTTCCGCCTGCAACTTCTCCCGCGCTTCGAGCGTCAACCCGACCTCCGAACCCGTCGCGATCAAGATCAACTTCGGCGTCGTCGCGACGCCGTCCGCAGTCTCGGCTTCCGCGAGCACGTAACCACCGCGGCGCAAACCTTCCGCCGCCGCAAAACGCTGCCGATCGATCATCGCGACTTTCTGGCGCGTTAACGCGAGGGCCGTCGGCGCGTGACGCCGCAGGATCGCAATTCGCCACGCCTCGCTCGTCTCCGCCGGGTCCGCGGGACGAATCACAAACAGGTGCGGAATCGCGCGCAACGCCGCGAGCTGCTCGATCGGCTGGTGCGTTGGACCATCTTCACCGAGCCCGACCGAGTCGTGCGTGAAAACATAGACAACCTGTACTTCCGATAAACACGCCAAACGGATCGCCGGGCGCATGTAATCCGAGAACGTCAGGAACGTGCCGCCATACGGAATCAACCCGCCGTTCAACGACATGCCCGTCAGCGCGGAGCCCATCGCATGTTCGCGCACGCCGAAGTGCAGGATGCGGCCCTCGTAAGATCCCGCTTCGAAACTCTTGCCGTCTTTGATGTCGGTGTTGTTGGAGACGCCGAGGTCCGCTGAGCCGCCAATCAACATCGGCAGCACCGGCGCGAGCGCGTTGATGACTTCGCCACTCGCCACGCGCGTCGCAATCTCTTTCGTGTTTTCAAACTTCGGCAAGTGATCTTCCCAACCGGCAGGAAGCTCGCCGCTCATCGTCACCGCGAACTGTCTGCCCTCTTCCGCAAACGTCGCTTCGTAACGCCCAACCAACTCGTGCCAATCAGACTCAAGCTGCGCGCCGCGCTTGATGGCTTCGCGATAATGGGCCAACGCCTCATCCGGAATGAAAAACTGCTTGTCTTCCGGCCAGCCGAGATGACGTTTTGTTTCCTTCACCGCGTCTTCACCGGGCGGATCGCTGTGCGCTTTGCGCGTTCCTTCCGTGGGCATACCGAAGCCGATGATCGTCTTTACTGAGATCAAGCTGGGTCGATCTTCAACGGCTTGCGCCTCGCGAATTGCATCTTCGATCGCGCCGAGATTGTTGCCGTCGTCAACTGTCGACGTGTGCCAGCCGTACGCTTCGAATCGCTTCGGCACGTCTTCGCTGAAAGCAAGATCGGTGAAGCCTTCGATCGTGACGTGGTTGTCGTCGTAGAGATAGATCAGCTTGCCGAGTTTGAGATGTCCGGCGAGCGAGGCGGCTTCTGACGCGACGCCTTCCATCAAGTCGCCGTCCGAGACGATCGCGTAAACGTGATGATCGATGAGCGGAAAACCATCTTTGTTGAAGCGCGCGCCGAGATGCGCCGCACCCATCGCCATGCCGACGCCGTTCGCGAAGCCCTGGCCCAACGGCCCGGTCGTGATCTCGACGCCCGGTGTGAGTCCGTATTCCGGATGGCCCGGCGTCATCGAGCCCCACTGGCGAAAGTTCTTTATCTCGTCGAGCGGCAGATCGTAGCCGGTCAGGTGCAGTAGCGAGTAGAGCAACATCGAACCGTGGCCGGCGGAGAGCAGGAAGCGATCGCGATTTTCCCACTTCGGGTTCTTTGGATTGTGTCGCAGGAAGCGCGTCCACAGCACGTAAGCCATCGGCGCGGCGCCGAGCGGCAGGCCAGGATGGCCCGACTTCGCTTTTTGCACGGCGTCGAGCGTCAACGCGCGAATGGTGTTGATGCAAAGTTGATCGAGTTCGGGGGTGGTGTTGGAATTTTCTTTCGGCAAAGGTGCGCTCATTAGTTGTCCTGCGTGTTGGTGTTCATTGATCGAACAATCGTGCGTACAGATCTTGTTGTCGCGCGAGACCTTCGCGATAGCGCGCGTGTCGCTGCATGTCGGGTTCGAAAACCTCGTCGACTACAACCGCAACTGCTTCGATGTTTGCTATTTTGCCCACCGCCTCCAGCGCAAGCAAGGCAGCGCCGCGGATCGACGCTTCGGACGCGCCACCGAACAGCACGGGACGCCCTAAAACGTCGGCAATGATCTGCAACCACACCGGCGACGAACGTAATGCGTTGCCGGTTGCAAAGATCTCAGCGCCGGGCGCGATCTCATCGAGGGCGTTCGCGATCAGTGCGAAGCGATAAGCGATCGCTTCGAGCGCCGCGCGAATGATCTCGACGGTAGTTGTGTCCTGGCCTAAACCTAAGATGCCGCCGCGCGCTGTAGCGTGCCAGCCCGTGCTGCGTTCGCCCGACCAGAAAGGAAGGATCGTTAGTCCGTGCGCGTCGGGTTCGAGCGCTACGAGTTGTTGCTGCAAGCTTCTATCACTACCGCCGACATTCAATGACCGGATCAACCACTGCAACAGCCCGCCGCCGTCGGACAATGCACCGCCAACAACCACTCGCTCGCGATCGACACGATAGCTCCAAAGACCGGGTGATATTTTCTCCGGCGGTTCGCCCGCAAACACGACCCGCATCGCGCCCGACGTTCCGATCATCAACGCGATCTTGTCTTTCGCACTGCAACCGCCGCCGATGTTATTCGCCGCGCCGTCGCCCACGACTGTTACCACTCGCGCCTTCGCCAGCGCGGACCATCGCTTTACGAAACTATCCGTGAGCCGCGCAGCGGCATCCGTGTTTATCTGTGGCAGTTGATCTGTCGCGATAGCGAGACCTTCGAGTAACTGGTGGTCCCACGTACAAACGCGCTGATCGAGGAGTCCGGTCGCCGACGCCATCGAAACACTCGCTGCCGGCTCACCAAATAACTTCGAACACAAATACTCCGCAAACCCGAGCCACAACCGCGTCGCCTCGAACTGCTCGCGCTGCTTACTCTTCAGCCAACGCAACTTCGCCGGCCAGTAACTCGGATGAAAACGGCAACCAGTACGCGCATGGATCTCACCTTCGTCAAACTCCGCGCGTAACTCTTGCGCTTCGCGGACCGCACGCGTATCGGCCCACGTCAATAACGGCGTCGTCGGTCGTCCTTGTGCGTCAACACCAACGAGACTGTGCCAAAAAGTTGAGATTGCAATCGTGTCGATCTGTGCGGCTGAACTGACCGGAGTCGTGAGTAGCGCGTCAACAGTCTTAATTACTTCTTCGACCAGCGCGTCCGGATCGAGCTCTGCGAAGTCCGAAACTGTGCGGCGGGTGATCGCCTGCGCACCCTCGACCTGGTTCCCCTCTTCATCAAACAGCGCCGCCCGAACACCCGAAGTACCAACGTCAATACTAAGCACGGAGGTGTGCGGCATCATAATGACCGCGCAAACGGCGGCTCACTTCACCGTCTTGCGCACGAGGGCGACGAAGTCGCGAATGTCGTCTTCGGTCGTGTCGAACGAAGCCATGAACCGGCACTCCGAAGTCTCTTCGTTCCAAACGTAGAAGAAGTATTTCTTTTGTAGCGCGGGCACGAACTTCGCGGGAATCTCCGCGAAAACACCGTTTGCTTCGACGGGTTGAGTCACTCTTATCTGCGGGATCTGCTCCAACTCACTCGCCAAAATGCGCGCCATTCGATTTGCGTGCATGGCGCTGCGCCGCCACAGATCGGCGCCGAGCAGCGTTTCGAATTGCGCGGAGATGAAACGCATCTTCGACGGCAGGTGCATGCCTTGTTTGCGAATGTACTTGAAATTCTCCGCTCGTTTCTTGTCGAAGAAGACGACGGCTTCGCCGTACATCATCCCGTTTTTCGCGCCGCCGAATGAGAGCACATCGACGCCGAGTTCCGTCGTGATCTCTTTGAGACTCGCGTTCAGGCTCACGGCTGCGTTTGCGATACGCGCGCCGTCGACGTGCAGCAACATGTTGTGATCGTGCGCAAAGCGGGCCAACGTTTTGAGTTCGCTCTTCGTGTA
>DASXXL010000551.1:0-4031 GCA_036503085.1 Pyrinomonadaceae bacterium
CGCATGGCTTCAAACTTCATGCGATCGAACGCGCTGAAGTCGTCTTCGTTGCGCAGCAGAAAATCCATGTCCGCGCCGTACATGCGGTTGTTGATGGCCGTCTCGATGTGAAAGACGTTGAGCTCTTTGTCGACGATCTTGCCGAGCTGGACCACCTTGTGATTCAACGCCGACCGCGCCGGATCCATGTAGCTGTCAGAATCGCGAATCGTCTGCGGCTCGTGGTGCATGCGTAGCGACTCGTAGTCGCACAAACCGACCGCGACCGACTTGTGACCGCCGTCCATCGGCACGAGGTTGATATTGACGTAGATGAGCAAATCGCTTTCGGCCGCGCGACGATTCAGGACGAGCGGTTCCTTGTGTCTCGTCTCGCCGATCTTGATCAAGCCGTCGGTCCACTCGGCGTCGTGGTTGTAATAACGATCGGGATAGTAGTCGGCAAAGATGCGCGGCCCAACCATGCGCTTCATCTCCCACTCAGTCATCTTCCGGTGCAGGGAATTGGCGATGATGATGTGGACGTCGTCGACGCCGTGACCGGCGAGCATGTCGAGCACGACTTCGAGAATTGTTTGCCGGATGTCGGGCGTGGCCATCGGCGGCAACGGCAGACTAATGTCATCAACCGCGACGGTCACTTTCATGCCCGGCTCGAGTTGAGCGAAGAGCGGATCGCAGTCGTGCGGGTGATTGAGCGCGTAACGAATCGCGGCTTCGCGGTTCGGCAGTCCCTTGATCGACGGGTTCGGATAGAGCACGCGCGTGCCGATCGGGAGATCTTCGAGGATGAAGTCTTCGCCTGACGGCAAGATGCGCGGCGCGCTGTCGCGGTCGATGTAGATGACGGATTCGTGCGTCTTACGTCTGAGTTGCAGTGCCATCGAAGTGCTTCTTGTGCCTCTTTGTGGCTTTATTTGAGATCCAGTATGGGCCAGTCGTGATGTAACGCCGTCTGACGCAACCGCATGTCGGGATTCACGACGGCCGGATGCCCGACGATCGACAGCATCGGCAGATCGCTCATACTGTCGGTGTAAGCGTACGAATCGCTCAGGCTGATGCTTTCGCGCTCGCTGTACGTCCTGATCCACGCGGCCTTGGTCGCCGCCGCCATCACCGGTGGTAAGAGACGGCCCGTCGCGACGCCGTTCACAAACTCAAGCCGGTTCGTGACGAATTCCGTGATGCCCAGGTGCTGCATCAACGGCTTGACTGACAGGTCGAGCGCGCCGGTTATGACCACTTGGCGCAGCCCGAGCCGGCGCGACTTATCGATCAGCTCGTAAGCGCCGGGAAACACCGCGGGCTTGATTACGTCCTCGAAAAGCTCGTGGGCGAAGTAGCGCAGACGGTCCTCGGACTGGCCCTTGTAGCGCTTGAAGTAGAGGTCGTTAAAGACTTTTCGGCTATACTGGTCCGTCACGGCAAACAAGGGCAGACTGAGATAGGTCGCCGCGCTCTTTTTGAAGCTGGCCACCAGCCCGGGCTGACGGCCCGCATAAAATGCGAGCGTGTGCACCAGGTTGGTGCTCACCAGCGTTCCTTCCAGGTCGTAGAATGCTGCCCCAGCCAAGCTCTCCTCCAAGTGGACCGCGCCCCACTATACCGTATTCGAGCCGCTTTCCAGAACGGGAAAGCAAAAGTATTACAAACTGTATGATGAGACTAGACAATCGGAGATCGTTTGATGGGAAAACTCAATAAACACGGCCAGAAATTGAGATTTATGATAGTGGTTTCGGTGGGTTTGGGGTTGGCTTTTGTCGCGATTTCGTGTCACCCATCGGCCACTCCGAACCAGTTGACGACCGGCAGCAGCGACGCGAAGGCGGCGGCCGACCGCATTGCCGAGGCGGACACGCTTTATGCCGGTCGGGACGACCTGAACAAGGCACGGGTGGCGGTCGCGGCGCTGCGTCAGGCGCGCACGGCCGATTACGGTAACTATGAAGCGGCCTGGAAACTCTCGCGGGCGGCTTTTTACGTTGGTGACCACACGGACAATAACTCCGAACGTGACGACATGTTTCGCGAAGGCATCGAAGCGGGGAAAAACGCCGTTACCTTGCAGCCGAACAAAGCCGACGGGCATTTTTGGTTGGGGGCGAATTATGGTGGCAGTGCGGCGCACAGCACGCTCGCGGGGCTCTCGAGTTTTCGCGACATCAAGAACGAAATGGACGCGGTGTTGAAGATTGATGAGAGTTATGAGGGCTACAGCACGTATCTTGGGTTAGGGCGGCTCTATCTTGAAGCCCCGACCGTGTTGGGCGGCGACAGCAAACAGGCGATCGCGTATTTAGAGAAGGGATTAAAGATGAATCCAAACCACACGATGATGCGCGCGGAACTGGCCCAGGCTTACATCGCCACGAATCGCCCCGCCGAAGCGAAGAAAGAGATCCAAATCATCCTGTCCGCCACCCCCGATCCGAAATACGCCCCCGAGCACAAAGACGCCCTCGCTAAAGCGCAGAAGCTGCAACAGAAGTTGGGCTAATCCGTGTTTATCCGAGATCCGTGTTTACTGCTTGCTGAGCCTGCGGATCTCTTCGATTGTGTGGCGGTGTTGCTCGAGTTTCTGACCTGCTTCGCCGAGTCTACCTTCCGCGGTGAGGCGTTGATAGTCGTCTAATTCCTGAACGGCCCGATCGATCAACTGTTGTAACGTTTGCGCCGGCGTTGCGCTTGCCGTTGGTTTAGCCGCCTCACTAGGCGAGGGCGATGGAGCAGTTTGGCCGGACGGTCCTGCCTGTGTCGCGGCTTCGCCGAACAGATTCGTCATTGCCTCACTAAAATTCTGCCCGTACGCCAGCTTCTCATGCGTCGCCAAAACGACGATCCGCAACTCCGGCATCGGACTGTGTTCCGCCTGTAAATAGATCGGTTCCACAAACAGCACCGAACGCCCGATCGGTATCACCAGCAGATGCCCGCGAATGACGCGCGACCCCTGCGTATTCCACAACGTAAACTGCGCCGAGAGCTGCGGGTTCTGATCGATGCGCGCTTCGATCTGCAATGGCCCATCGATCAAATGCGATTTCGGGAAGTTGTAAGCCAGTAACCGGCCGTAATTTTCGCCATCACTGCGCCCTGCCATCCACCCGATCAAATTGTTCCGGTTCGACGGCGTGAACGGCAGGATCATCACAAACTCATTCTTCTGCGGCTCACCCGGCAACTGCATCAGCACGTAATACGGATCGATCGGCGTGCTCTGCTTCTTTCCCTGCTCGTCGAGCGTGAGCCGTTGCGCGATGCTCCAAACGTCTTCGCGCTGAAAAAACGTCCGCGGATTCTGCGTGTGATAAAGGTTGTAGACCTCGCCCTGCGCGCGCAAAAGCGTTTCGGGATAACGAACGTGCGCGCGCAAATCCGCGGGCATCTCACTCGCATCGCGAAACATGCCCGGGAAGATTCGCTGGTAAGCAGCGATTAGCGGGTCCTGTTTATCGAACACGTAAAACGTCGCGTTGCCGTTGTAAGCATCGATCACGACCTTCACGCTGTTGCGAATATAGTTGACGGAGTTCCGGCCGACGTCGTGATGGCTCGAGTAGGGAAAATAATCCGAGTCGGTAAAGCCGTCGATGATCCAAAACAGCCGGCCTTCGTTATTGACGAGGATGTACGAGTCAGGGTCGTAAGTTAAGAACGGCGCGAGACCATCAACCATCTTATTGATGTTGCGGTTAAAGAGCACGCGGCTCTCTCTCGTTACATCGTTGTTGAAGGGCAGCTTCGAAAGATCGCCGAGACTCCACGCGAGCATCATGCGCCGCAAGCCGTTGCCGATCCGGATCCCGCCGGTGCCTTCGTAAGTCGTGTAAGTGTTCGTGTCGCCCTGCGGATAATCAAACTCCTTCTGGCCCGTGCGCACGTAAACGTAGCGATTCGTCAGCTCGCCGAAATAGATCTCGGGACGTGCGACTTTGATCTCGCGCGCCCGCGACTCGACCGGCATATTTAGCAGCGTGAATTGCGGCAATCCTTCGGGTGTGAAGCCGATGGCGCTGTTCAGTGTG
>DASXXL010000552.1:0-3146 GCA_036503085.1 Pyrinomonadaceae bacterium
TGCAGTTGCTCGGCGCGGAAGTGCGCGAAGTGAACGCCGGTTCGCGTACGCTGAAAGACGCGATCAACGAAGCGTTGCGCGATTGGGTAACGAATGTTGCCGACACGTACTACCTGCTTGGCAGCGCGCTTGGACCACATCCGTATCCGCTGATGGTGCGCGATTTTCAAAGCGTCATCGGCCGCGAAGCGCGCGCGCAGATTCTCGAACAGGAAGGACGGCTGCCTGACGTGCTCGTGGCGTGCGTCGGTGGCGGCTCGAATTCGATCGGTTTGTTTCATCCGTTTCTGAACGACGAGACGGTGCGCATGATCGGTGTCGAAGCGGGCGGCAGCGGTGACGAATTGGGCCAGCACGCAGCGCGATTCAACGCTGCGGGCGGCGGGCGTCCCGGTGTGTTGCAGGGCACGATGAGTTACGTGTTGCAGGATGCGAACGGGCAAGTCGCTGAGACGCATTCAGTCTCGGCAGGACTTGATTATCCGTCGATCGGACCGGAGCATGCGTTTCTGCACGATTCGGGCCGCGTCGAATATGGTTCGGTGTCGGATGCGGAAGCGTTGTCGGCGTTTCAACTGCTCTCGCAGCTCGAAGGGATCATTCCGGCGCTCGAATCGTCGCACGCGGTGGCCCACGCGATCAAAGTCGCGCGTGAGCTGCGGCCTGACGACCTCATGATCGTGAATCTTTCCGGACGCGGCGATAAGGACATAAATTCCGTGCGCGAACAGTTGGAGTCGTAAACGTTGGGACGCATCGAAGAGGCTTTCAACGACTTAGAGCGGCGGGGCGCGAAAGGCTTTATTCCGTTCATCACAGCGGGCGATCCCGATCTCAAAACAACCTCTGAACTACTCATTGAACTCTCGGAAGCAGGCGCGACGGTGATCGAGCTCGGCGTGCCGTTTAGCGATCCAATGGCCGACGGGCCGGTGATCCAGCGAGCGTCGGAGCGCGCCCTCAAAAACAACATCAGCGTACAAGAGATCCTCAATGTCGTAAGGCAAGTCCGTAAAAGCATCCAGACACCGATAATCCTTTTCACTTACTTCAACCCGGTGCTGCAGTTCGGAGTGACAAGACTCGCCGAAGAAGCAAAAGCTGCCGGTGTCGATGGTCTGTTGGTGACGGATCTGAGTCCGGAGGAAGCGGGCGAGTTTGAAAATGAGTTGCGCGCGCACGATCTCGACATGATCTTTCTGATCGCGCCCACGTCGACCGATGCGCGTTTGAAACTCGTGGCCCAACACGCGCGCGGCTTCATCTACGCCGTGTCGCGCGCCGGCGTCACGGGCGTCCGCACGAGCGTCAGCACCGAAGCTGAAAAGCTCGTGAATCGTATGCGCAAGTTTTCGTCGCTGCCGATCGCAGTTGGTTTTGGTATCTCGAATATCGAGCAGGTAAAAGATGTGCAGCGTTACGCGGACGCCGTTGTAATTGGTTCAGCCATTGTGTCTGAAATAGAGCGACTGCAAGGAGCGACCACCGACTTGGCCAAACGAATCGGCCAGTTCGTGAGACAACTCAGTGATTGACCACGGCACACCAGTTCTCATCGTCTTGCACACTCCGCGCGAGAAATATTGGGGCATACTCGACGAAATCAACGCGGCTGGAGTATTCTTGCGCGGACTCGACTTGAACGCGTTTGACGAATGGATTCGCGCGGTGATTCACGACGAGCCATTCATCGGTTTGGGCGCGATGTTCTTTCCGATGTGGCGCGTCGAACGGGTAGCGAAGGACGAATCGGTCGGTGGTGTGATGTCGTTGCGCGAGCAAGCCGAGCAACGGACGGGTTTGACTCTTGATCAGTTGCTGAATGCTGATGATGCTCCTTTGGCTTGAGGGACTCGAACTTGTCTTTTGAACGCGTTTCCTCACTGGTGAACGTCGCAGAGAGGGCTGCGGCGGCGCGCGGTACGTCGTATTTCCGAAACCTCACCCTCTGGAAAATAGTGCTGTTGCAAGCGTGAAACACTGTTCCATTCTCGCTTTTGTTGTGCTATGCTTGCCGCTCACACCGGCGAGCTTTTGGCCGACACTAACTGCGAGAAGAGGAGCGGAAGAAAGAGATGTATGCCATGGCTGATGACCGGATGACTGGAGATCGCGGCAGGGCAGTGGAAGCCGCGTTGGCGAATATTGAAAAGAAGTTTGGCAAGGGCTCGATCATGCGCCTCGGCGAGCGCGACGTTTCCGACATTCCTGCTATCTCAACTACCTCACTCAGTCTCGACGCGGCGATTGGCGTGGGCGGCGTGCCGCGCGGCCGTATCGTCGAGATCTATGGACCGGAGAGTTCGGGCAAAACTACGCTCGCGCTGCACATCGTGGCGGAAGCGCAGAAAGCCGGTGGAGTCGCGGCTTACATCGACGCCGAACACGCAATGGATGCCGACTATGCCGGAAAGCTCGGTGTCGACGTCGACCAGTTACTGATTTCGCAACCCGATTCAGGCGAGCAGGCGCTTGAGATCGCGGAAGCACTCGTTAGATCGAATGGCGTTGATGTGATCGTGGTTGATTCGGTGGCCGCGCTCGTGCCGCGCGCCGAGCTCGACGGTGAAATGGGCGATTCGTTGCCCGGTTTGCAGGCGCGCCTGATGTCGCAGGCGTTGCGCAAACTTACGGCGATCGTTGCGCAGTCCAACACCTGTTTCATTTTCATCAATCAGATTCGCGAGAAGATCGGCGTGATGTTTGGTAATCCGGAGACGACGACCGGCGGCCGCGCGTTGAAGTTTTACTCATCTCTGCGGCTCGATATTCGTCGTATCGGCGCAATCAAGGACGGCGATCGCGTGGTCGGCAATCGCACGAAAGTGAAAGTGGCGAAGAACAAGGTGGCGCCGCCGTTTCGCGAGTGTGAGTTTGACATCATGTATGGTGAAGGTATTTCGCGTGAAGGCGACTTGCTTGATCTCGCGGTAGCTAATCGCGCGGTTGAGAAGAGTGGCGCCTGGTTCTCCTTCAAAGGCGAACGGCTTGGTCAGGGCCGTGAGAACGCGAAAACGGCCTTGCGAGAGAATCCGGACGTGTTGAAGCGAATCGAAAAAGAAGTGAAAGTGAAGCTCGGAATTCCGGTGCGCGAAGAGGCTGAGCCGGCGAATACGAAAGCCGCCTCGGCCGCGGACAAGAAGTAA
>DASXXL010000553.1:0-4676 GCA_036503085.1 Pyrinomonadaceae bacterium
CGTCTCGAACAACACGCGCACCGGCAACTCCACCTGAAACGCTTCCCTGATCCGCGAGATCACTTGCATCGCCAATAGTGAATGACCGCCAAGCGCAAAGAAGTCATCGTGTCGTCCGACACGTGGCACTTGCAGCACTTCAGCAATGATCGCTGCGAGCACTTCTTCTACCGGCGTGCGCGGTGCTTCGTACGTCGTCGCAGCTAGCCCTGCTGCAGCATCGGGTTCCGGCAATGATTTGCGGTCGAGCTTCCCGTTAGGTGTCTGAGGTAGCGCAGTGAGCGTCACGTAGTAGCTCGGCACCATGTAGTCAGGCAGTCGTTGTTGCAGATGCGCCCGTAGTTCACCAGCCGAGACATTCGCTGGCGTTGCCGACCGAGAGGGGGATGATGGGATCGGGGCGTGAGCCACGGAGATCTCTTCTTTGAGATCCCGAAGATCCCCAGTTGGTACGACGTACGCCACCAGGCGCTCGCCGCGTATAGCGACGGCCGCGTTGCTCACATTCTCGTGCTCGCGCAACGCGGCTTCGATCTCGCCTAACTCGATGCGGTAGCCGCGCAGCTTCACCTGCTGGTCGCTGCGGCCCAGGTACTCGATCTCGCCGCTCGGCAGGTAGCGGCCCTCATCTCCCGTGCGGTAGAGCCTCTCACCGCCACGACGACTGAACGGGTCGGGCACGAAGCGTTCAGCCGTTAGTTCGCCACGGTTCCAGTAGCCACGTGCGACACCGTCGCCACCGATGTAGAGTTCGCCCCGAACACCGATAGGCACGGGCTTCAATGCGTCATCCAGCAGGTACAGTTGTGTGTTCGCAATCGGCCGCCCGAGCGCGACGATGGGTGTCTCGCCATCAGCTTCAACAACTTCATGCACCGCCGACCAGATCGTCGTCTCGGTTGGGCCATACATGTTATGCACATTGCCGCGCACGGTGCGGCTCAGCTCCGCGGCCAGACTTCCCGGCAGCGCTTCACCGCCACATAACAACTGCTCCAACTTGCTAAGGCCGGCGCGGGTCTCCGCTTCTTGCAACAACGCGCCAGCCAGTGTCGGTGTGCATTGCAGATGCGTCACCTCCTGCCGCCGCAACTGCTCCCCAATCGTGATACTGCGCTCTGCGCGCTTCTGCGCGGCCAGCGCTTCCAACCGGCTTCGCCGCCGCACTTCCTCCAGATATTGCAAACTCTCCAGCACCAACTCGACACCGGGACCGAAGTCGATCAGACACGCCACTTCATCGATGCCGATGCGCCGCAGCCGGCCCACCATTGCCACGCACTTCTCTACCGTGCCCAGTAACCCGCTCTTCTCGTAATAGCGTTCGAACGCATACTCCAGCACTTCGTCGTAATCAGCCCCGCTCAACTGCGCGCCACCAAGATCCTTCCCGAGACTCTTCGCTAAGCGCTCGATCAAACCCAGTGAACTGCCGAGGTACTGGAGCATGGGCGCGCGCACCTCGCGCTTCACTGCTGCTTCTTCGCTGCCGACAAACGTGTGCAGCATCAGCGTCACTTGGCCGCGTCCCGCATGTCCTGCTTTACGCCACGCGGCGCGATATGCCGCGATCTTTGCTTCCAGATCTTCAACACTCTGGCCAAGCAAGTGCGTCAGCACTCCTGCGCCCAATCTCCCCGCCTGGCGAAACGTCTCGACCGCGCCTGCGGCTGTTACCCACACCGGCAACTCGCGTTGTAGCGGCCGCGGCTCAATCCGCACTTCCACTTCAGAGCCGCTGCCGCCCGTCAACCGTACGCCTTCACCGCGCCACAACTGCCGCACCAACGCGATGCCTTCCTCCATCACCTGCTGTCGTCGTGCGTAATGCTCAGGTGCTAACACGAAGTCGTCTGCGTGCCAGCCGGAAGCGAATGACACGCCCACGCGGCCGCCGCTCAGGTTGTCGATCACCGACCACTCTTCCGCTACACGCACCGGGTTGTGCAGCGGGAGGACGACGCTGCCGGCGCGTAGCTCCACGCGTTCGGTGATCGTTGCTAATGCGGCGCTCGTGATCGAGGGGTTGGGATATAAACCGCCAAACTCGTGGAAGTGCCGCTCAGGTGTCCACACGGCCTTGTAGCCGTGCTCGTCGGCGTAGCGCGCGCCTTCCAGCAGCAGTCGGTAACGGTCTCTGCCGCCACTACCGCGGCTAACACTACTTTCACTGTTGCGGCTTGTGCCATTCGTTCCGTTGCTGCCGTGGCCGTTGGTGTTGTTGCCGTTACTCGCCGAAGTAGCGGCAAAGTAGAAGAGACTGAAGTCTAGTTCTCTGGCCTCAGTCTCTTCCCCCTCGGCGCTGCCGCTCTCTCGCGCCAACTCGTGTTCGATCCTCTGTCCCCTGTCGTGCGCTAACTCGCGCTCTAAGGAAGAGGTGATTGGGGCACCTAGCGGAAGGGCGCTCTCATGATCTAAGTCGTGATACGCGCCCCGCTGGCCCACCTCACTCTGCAACACGACGCGACAACCCCGCCGTAAGCTCCACAACAACTCCAGCACCGAGATGTCAAACGACACTGACGTCACCGCCAGCCACGTCTCTCGTTGACCATCAACCGGCCGCTGATCTTTAACTTCACGTCGCGTGAGACTGTCGTCCATCCCGCGGAAGAAGTTCTTCACGTTCCCCTGCTGGACCATCACGCCTTTCGGCCGCCCCGTCGAACCGGACGTGTAGATCACATAGGCGAGGTTCTCGTCACTAACCAGGTCAACAAGATCGTCAGAGCTCTCGCGGGCGATGAGATCTCCTTCAACATCGACACACACTACGCGTCCATCGAACTCACCCAGAACTGTGCGCAAGGTCTCTTCACTCACCACCACCTGCACGCCCGCATCCACCAGCATCCACTCCAGCCGCTCTCGCGGATATGATGGGTCCAGCGGCAGATACGCCCCACCGGCTTTCAACACACCCAACAACCCCACCACCAACTCCACTGACCGCTCCAAACAAACACCCACAACTACTTCCGGTCCAACACCCAACCGCCGCAAGTACCGGCCCAACCGGTTCGCACGCGCATTCAACTCCGCATAACTCACCTCTTCGCGCCCGGACACTAAGGCGACCTCACGATCCAGCTCCAAGGCCCGAACGCCAATCTCCTCCGCAATACTCAACTCACTCTCAACCACCACCTCCGTCTCGTTCCAACCGTAAACAATCTCCTCCCGCTCACCCGCACTCAGCCACTCCAACTCCCGCACCAACGTCGTCGACTCAGCATCAACAAGCGACGCCAACAGATTCTCGTAATGCCGCGCCATGCGCTCGATCGTGCGCGCATCAAACAGGTCGCGGTTGTACTGCAACGACGCCGCCAACCCATCACTCGCCTCCGCCATCATCAAGGTCACATCAAACTGCGCAACGCGCTGCTCCAGCGCCATCGACTCGAGCCGCAGTCCGCCGACGTTCATCTGCGCTCCAGCTTCACCAAGCGCAAACTGCGCCAGGTCTTCCTCATCGCGCAGATGCGACTGCTGGAACGTAAAGAGCACCTGAAACAACGGCGACCGCGCGGCGTCGCGCTCCGGCTGCAACTTCTCCACCAGCAGCGCAAACGGATAGTCCTGATGCCGATACGCATCAAGCACCGTGCGCCGCACCTGGTCCAAAAACTCATCAACCGTCGGCTTAACAGAAAAGTCCGCGCGCAGCACGAGCGGATTAACGAAGTAACCGACGAGTCCCGCGAGGTCCGCTCGTCCCCTGCCCGCCGCCGGCGAGCCGACCAAAATGTCTTCCTGTTGCGTGTAGCGATGCAGCAGTATCTGGAACGACGCGAGCAACAGCATGTAAAGCGTCGCGCCACGCTCGCGCGCTACCACTTTCAACCGTCGCGTCAAAGCAGGATCGATGCGAAACGCATGAGAAGCGCCCGCGAAGGTCTGCACGGACGGACGCGGCCGGTCGGTGTGCAGATCGAGCACCGGCAATTCACCGGCGAGTTGCTTTTGCCAGTAGGTCCAGAGTCGCTCGCCCTCAGCGCTGCGCAACATCTGCTGCTGGCGCGTGACGTAGTCGGAGTATTGCAGTGGCAGCGGTTCGAACGCCGCGGGTGTTCCGATAACGCGTGCCTGATAAAGCACACCGAGCTCGTGCAGCAGCACCGCCAGCGACCAGAAATCAACCGCAAGGTGATGAACGACCAGCAACAGCACGTGCTCGTCAGCGGAATGCGTGAAGAGCGACACGCGCAACACCGGACCATTTTCGAGATCAAAAGGAATCAGCGCATCGTGCGCGAGACGATCGTCCAGCTCGGCGTTGGTCCAGGCTGAAGCGTTCTCTTCCTCGAACGAAACGGGAACGCGATCGTGTACGCGGCGCACAGGTCTGCCATCCTGCTCGTGATAAGTCGTGCGTAACGACGGATGACGGTCGACTAACGCCTGAAACGAATCGTGCAACGCCGCGACATTCACTTCACTAACAAGACGGATCGCGCCCGCAAGGTTGTACGCGGCGCTTTCAGGCGCCAGGCGGTGCAGAAACCAGAGCGCCTGCTGGCCGTGGGAGAGCGCGTCGTCGCGAGTCTCTTCAGCCGATAGCGTCGAGTCAGACGGAGGTTGGTCCAACTGGCTGCGTATTTCAGCAGTAAGATCAGCAATAGAAACGTCCTGGAGAAAACTCGCGACTGACAAGCTCGCGCCGGTCGCGGTTT
>DASXXL010000554.1:0-4076 GCA_036503085.1 Pyrinomonadaceae bacterium
CTCGTTGCGTTCGGTGAGAGTAATCGTGACGTTGTGATTCCGGGGTACACGCATTTGCAACGCGCGCAGCCGGTACTGTTGGCCCACTGGTGTTTGGCTTACTTCGAGATGTTGCAAAGAGATCGCGAGCGTTTGAAGGAGACGAGGCGGCGCGTGAATGTGTTACCGCTCGGTTCGGCGGCGCTCGCGGGTACGTCGTTTCCGATCGATCGAGAGGCGTTGGCGAAGTCGTTGGGGTTTGAGGCCGTAAGTCAGAATAGTCTCGACGCAGTGAGCGATCGTGATTTCTCTGTCGAGTTTCTCAGTAACTGCGCCCTCGTGATGGTCCATCTGTCGCGTCTCGCCGAAGACATCATTCTTTATGCGACGACGGAGTTCGGTTTCTTTGAACTGGGTGATGCGATTGCGACGGGATCGAGTTTGATGCCGCAAAAGAAGAATCCTGATTCGATGGAGTTGGTGCGCGGGAAAGCGGGGCGTGTGTTTGGCGATCTGCTGGGTGTGTTGACGATGCTCAAGGGATTGCCGCTCGCCTACAACAAGGACATGCAGGAAGACAAGGAAGCGGTGTTTGATTGCGTTGACACGGTGAGTGGGTGTTTGCAGGTGACGAGTACTGTGATGCGCAACATCAGCGTCGTTCAGGAGCGCGCGCTGGCTGCTGCGTCGACGGGTTATATGAATGCCACTGAGCTCGCGGATTATTTAGTGCGGAAGGGGATGCCATTTCGGCAAGCGCATGAAGTAGTCGGGAAGATCGTGATGCGGGCCGCGGAACGTGGACAAGAGCTCAAAGAGTTGCCACTGGAAGAACTACAGAAGTTTGAGCCACAGATAAACACGGATGTGTATGAAGCGTTGTCGTTAGAGCAGACGTTGGGATCGAAGTCGCAGCTCGGCGGCACTGCTCGAGTAAGAGTTAGTGAGGCGTTGCAGTCGGCGCGGAAACAGTTGCACTCGCCGGGAGAGACTGTGGCTGGATCCGCTCCTGAAAGATGAAGGCCGCGTCCTGAAGTTTCAAAACAACTGCGGGTTTGATCGCGTTGCGATCGCCGTCGATCGTGATGATGCCGGTCACACCACCGAAATCTTTCGTCTGCGCAAGAGCATCACGCAACTTCGCACTGTCCGTCGTTCCTGAGCGGTGCAGCGCGTCGAAGAGCACGCGCGCCGCATCGTAAGCCAGCGCCGCGTGCGCATCCGGCGCGAGGTTGCCGTAACGCTGCTTGTACTGCTGCACAAACGACTGAATCGCCGGCGAGGGATCGTCAACCGAGTAATGCGTCGACATGTAAGAATTGTTCAGCGCGTCGCCGCCCAACTGCCACAACTCCGGCGCGTCCCAACCATCACCGCCGAGTAGCGGCTGGTCCATACCCAGCGCGCGCGCCTGTTTCGCGATCAACGCCACGTCAGCGTAGTAACCCGGAATGTAAATCACGTCCGGCTCGGCCGCCTTGATCGTGCTCAACTGTCCTTTGAAATCAGCATCACCCTGCACGTACGACTGCTTGCTCACAATCGCGCCGCCGAGCTTCCCAAACGCGACGCCAAAAAACTCCGTCAGCCCGCGGCCGTACGGCGTGTTGAGATCGAAAAGAATCGCCGCCTTTTTCGCCTTCAACGTGTTGGCCGCGAAACTCGCCATCGCCTCACCCTGAAACGAATCAACGAAGCAGGTGCGAAAGATGTAGTCGCCGGTCTGCGTGACAGCCGGGTCGGTTGACGACGGCGAGATCAGCGGAACGTGCGACGCTTGGGCTTTCGGCGCGGCCGCGAGGCTGTTGCCCGACGTGCCGCCCGCGATGATCGCCAACACTTTGTCGCGATCGATCAATTTCGCCGCGAGGCGCGCGGCTTCTTCCGGACTGCCTTTATCGTCTTCGATAACGACGTCGATCTGGCGCCCGTTGATGCCGCCGTACTGATTGATCTCCGCCGCGGCCATAATCACGCCGTTGTAGGCGGAACGGCCGAAGTTAAATGTCTGCCCACTCAGATCTCCGAAATAACCAATCTTGATCGCGCCGGGTTTTAGTGGCGCACTGTTGTCCGACTTGCGCGCGCACGAGAAAGCGAGAGCGAGCAGGACGATCGCGACGGGCAACAGCAGACTGCGCAGGTAAAGGGTCGTTGAGTGTGGCGTGGGAGAGTTGGGAATGAGGTGGTCGTTAAGGTGTGAATTACTCACCGAGATACGCTTCTTTAATCCTGGGATCGCTCGCGAGGTCCTTCGACGGACCTTCCATCACGATTCGTCCGGTCTCCAGCACGTACGCGCGATCGGAATGGCCCAACGCAGCGTGCGCGTTCTGTTCGACGAGCAGAATCGTGGTCCCCTTTGACTTAATTTCGTCGATCGCTTCAAAGATTGTGTGCACGACGAGCGGCGCGAGTCCGAGCGAAGGCTCGTCGAGCAGCAGCAGGCGCGGATTCGACATGAGCGCGCGGCCCATCGCGAGCATCTGCTGTTCGCCGCCGGAGAGCGTGCCGGCTTTTTGTGATTCGCGTTCTTTGAGACGCGGAAACATCTTGAACGCGCGGTCCATGTCGGCGGCGACCTGCGCTTTGTTCCGGATCAGGTACGCGCCCATTTGCAGGTTCTCGCGTACCGTGAGATTGGCAAACACGCCGCGACCTTCGGGCGACATCGAGATGCCGCGCGCGACGAGTTTGTGCGTCGCCTTGCCGCCGATGTCTTCGCCTTCGAAAGTGATCTTACCGGAGCGTGGCTCGAGCAATCCGGTGATGGTGCGCAGGGTGGTTGTTTTACCGGCGCCGTTCGCGCCGATGAGCGTCACCACTTCGCCCTGGTTGACGCGAAGCGAAAGTCCCGTCAGCGCTTCGATCGCGCCGTAGTTCACTGAGACGTCTTCGAGAGTCAGCATTTAATCGCCTAAGTAAGCTTCGATCACCTTGGGATCGTTCTTGATCTCCTGCGGCAGGCCAAGCGCGATGCATTTTCCGTAGTCAACAACTTGAATTCTTTCACAAACGCCCATCACGACCTTCATGTTGTGTTCGACGAGCAGAATCGTCAGCCCGAAGCGGTCGCGGATCTGTTTGATCAGGTGCATGAGATCCTCCTGCTCGGACGGGTTCATGCCCGCGGCGGGTTCGTCGAGCAACAACAACTTCGGACGTGTCGCGAGCGCGCGCACGATCTCGAGCCGTCGTTGTGAACCGTAAGGCAAACTCGTGCCGCCTTCGTCGCGGACGCGCGCGAGGTCGAAGATCTCCAACAACTCGAAACAGTAGTCCTCGTGTTTCTTTTCGTCGTTCAGGTAGCGCGGCGTGCGCAAGACAGCGTCGAGCAGGTTCTGGCTCACGTGAATGTGACACGCGGTCATTACGTTTTCGAGCACCGACATGCTCGGGAAGAGCCGGATGTTTTGAAATGTTCGCGAGATACCGCGGCTGGCGATCTGATAAGGGCGCAAGCCGTCTATGCGCTTGCTGTCGAAATAGATCTCGCCGGAGGTTGGTTCGTAAACGCCCGTGAGCAAGTTGAAGATCGTCGTCTTGCCCGCGCCGTTCGGACCGATGAGACCGAAGATCTCGCCTTGCTTGACATCCATGTCCAACTCGTTGACCGCAGTCAGGCCGCCGAAACGAATCGTCGCCTTTTTTGTTTGCAGCACAACGTTCTGCCCGTTTGTGTTAGTGCTCATTTGAGATTCTCACCTCCGGGCACTGGTCGCTCCGGCTGAGTCGCTACGGTGGCGGGATTGGTCGGCGCCGCGGTTGGACCACCGCCCGCCGATTCCGCGAGTCGCTTCGCGCGCCTGCGCCATGCTTTGAGAGGCGCCGCCGATCCGAGCAAACCCTGTGGTCGCACGATCATGAGGATGATCAGCAGCAACGAGTAGATCACCATGCGATACTCGGCGAAGCCACGCAGCGCTTCCGGCAAAACAGTCAACAAGATCGCGCCCACGATCGAGCCAACGATCGATCCGAGACCGCCGAGAATGATCATGATCAGGATCTCGAACGATTTGAGAAACTCAAACGAATGCGGATTCAGATAACCATCGAAATGGGCCAGCAGCACGCCGCCCGCGCCCGCCAGGGCC
>DASXXL010000555.1:0-5721 GCA_036503085.1 Pyrinomonadaceae bacterium
TGCACGAAGTCGATAGTGGCGTCGATCATCTTCGGATCGTTCGTGGCGATGCCGTGGTAAGTGCCGCTCGCGAGCAGTAGCTGCATGACTTTGACGTAATTCGCGTCGACGTCTTTCTTATCGGGAAACGCGACTTCCGGCGGCTCGTTGTATGCGCCTTTGCAGATGCGAATGCGCGCGGGGAGTTTCACGAGCTCCTGCGCGTCCGCATAAGTGCGACGCAAGTACGACTGCAACACGATCCCCACATCGTTCAGATCGAACTCGCTGCGCAAGCGTTTGAAAATATCGATCGTGACTTGCGTGACAGCCGAGTCTTCCATATCGACGCGCACGAAGTTGCCGCGAGCACGCGCATCTTCAACGACTCGCCGCGCGTTGCGATAAGCAATTTCCGGATCGAGTCCAAGGCCAAACTGCGTCAGCTTGATCGAAACGTTCGAGCGAATTCCGGTTTCACTGATGTGCGCGAGGATGTCGAGATACTCGCTTACCTCGGCTTCCGCTTCCGCTTCCGACCCCACCGACTCGTTCAAATGATCGAAAGAAGCGGTACAGTTTTCCGCGTTCAGCTCGCGAATATACGTGACCGCTTCGTCGATCGTGTCGCCGGCGACGAAGCGCGTCGTAAGTTTTTTGAAAAATCCAAAACGGGTGGCGAATTCCTTGAGGCCTTCCTGACGTGAAAGCCAAATGAGCGCGCTTCGAGAGATCATCCGTTTAAGTTGCGGAGTTCAGATACCGCCGTGTCTGGTCCTGCCTTGTGGTATTCTTGGCGGCGTTTTTCGCCTACCAACCCGAGGGAGGGTAAATTTGCCCGAAACCAAATCAAGGAACCGTGGCGAATGCGACTAAAACTTGTATTCGCTGCTGCGGCGCTCGCGGCACTCGTCGGAGCTGGTTCCTGCATCGCGCTCGTCCTGGGCGTCTTCTCTGTTAAGGCTTTGTCGAGTCCGGGTCTGTTGGTGGCTTCGACTCTTCTTCTGCCGATTGCCACGATTATCGTTGCCGCTATCTTTGTTTACCGTCACACCGCGCGACGCCGTAAATTACAGGCTTTCTTAACTGCGATCGTTGCCGCGTTACTCACGCTCACGTTGTTCATACTCGCTTCAGTTCTGAGTGCTCGCCGCGTTCAACCCAATCTCGCGTTGGACCGGACGCAATGCATCGATCACGAAGCGAATGTGATCATCAAGGTTCACGCCTAACTCTTCCACGCCTTGACGAATGTCGTCGCGATTCACTGTTCGTGCGAACGCTTTATCTTTCAGTTTCTTCTTGACTGACGAGACTTCGAGATCGTCGAGACTCTTCGAAGGACGCACCAAAGCGCACGCCACTAAAAAGCCACAGAGCTCGTCTGTGGCGAAGAGTGCGCGGGCCATGTCTGTGTCGCGCGGCACGCCGGTGTAAGTGGCGTGGCCGAGAATCGCGCGGATGATGCGCTCGGAGTAACCGCGACCGCAAAGAATATTCGAGCCGGTGAACGGGTGCTGATCGGCCGAGGGAAACATCTCGTAGTCGAAGTCGTGGAGAAGTCCGACCATGCCCCACTCGTCTTCATCTGCGGGTCCTTCGTTGTAGCGTTTGGCGCACGCGCGCATAGCAGCCTCGACGGCGAGCGCGTGTTTGCGCAGGCTATCGCCCTTCGTGTACTCACACAACAATTCCCAGGCTTCGGCGCGATCAGGCATGAAGCGTCAAACTAGCATAATCCCCTAAATCCCGCCAACGGCGGCACCTTTTTACTGAGCTAACGAAAGCTAACGCGCGGTGGTGGCGAGGTAGCCGGGGCGGGAGCGGATGATGACGTCCTTGCGCGCGGTCGAGACTTTGATCTTGCGATAACGCTCGTCGCGTTCCTTGTTCACAGGATAGTAACCGAGCAGGTATTGCGTGCGGAGCTCGGCGGCGATCTTCGCAAACGCATCCGGTAACGAGTCGAGAGTGTCGGCGCGCAAAAGCCGGCCACCGGTTTTTTCAGCGAGCGTTTCGAGATAACTGTCCGCGGTTGAATAAGCGAGGTCCAACATCCGGCCGATCGAATCATCAGGTCCGCGACGCGAAGTGGTCCTGCTGGAAGTCGTACCCGGAATCGTCTCGGGACGAGATCCGGGCACACCGGGAACGCGGCGCTCCGGAACAGGTTCCGGCGGAGTAGGCAAACTGCCGGGCGGATTAGGATCGGGCGAGCGGCGGCGCTCTTCTTCACGACGGCGACGCATGATCTCCGCGGCGCTCGGCAGACCAAATGGACCAGTGTTGGGCCGGCTACTCGCACCCGGAGTCGGATCGTCACTCGGAAACGTCGGCGCCGTGCCGCCGTTCGGCGTCTGCCGTATCACGCCAATGGTCGGTAACTGCGCCGGCTCGTTAGCCTGTTCGCGCGCGAGTCGTTCAGTCGTGGCACGCGTGTCGTAGCGAATCGGATAGACCACCACGCCTTCTTCATCCAACCAGCGCACCGTGCTCGCGAACGTCGCGCTGTCGCTGTGCCAATCCATCCCGTCGGTGAAGATCACGATCGCTTTGCGACCCTGAATGCGCCTGATGGTATTCAGGGCCAATTCAATCGCATCGTAGACTTTCGTTCCCTCACCCGAGCGCGTGCTGTAGATCGCGTTCCGCACCGTTTCGCGATTGTTCGTAAACTCGTTCAAGTCGCGCACGCGGTCGTCAAACGAAATCACTTTCACGCGATCCGCCGGTTGCAATTGATCGATAAACGCAGACGCCGCTTTCTGAATCAACGGCAGCTTGTCCTGCGTGCTTGAGCTCGTGTCGAGCATCAACACGACGTGAAAGGGCATGGAGATCTTTCCGAAGAACGCGATCTGTTGCGCGACGCCGTCTTCAGTCAGCGAGAACTCTTCCTGGCGCAGGTCGGCGACGTACGTGCCGGTGCGATCGGTAGCAATGACCGGCACCGTAACCAGGTTCGTGTCGATTTTGACAGTGTCGACGTCTTGCGAAGGGTCTTGCGGGGGCTTTTGGGCCACAAATGAACACAGATTCAGAGCCAAGATCAGAGCAAGGACCGATTGGAAGGTGGAGGGAAGCATGTTGGCGCCTATGATGTCCTGCCCAAGCATAACGTTTGCCCTCGAATCTGACTAGATCATAGAATCGTTACTCTGAGTTAGTTCCCCAAATGAGATCCCTGCTCGCGACAGTTTTAGCGGCCTATCTTATCGCCGCGATTCACTCCATCCTGGCGTTCATCAACAAACGCCGGTCAGTGCAACGTGTCGCCGAATGGGCAACAATCGCGGGGTTCATACTTCATACGATAACGCTTGCCGTCGACTGGATGATCGACGGTCATTACCCGCTTTTCTTTCTGCGCGAAACGCTTTCGTTTCTTGCGTGGGCGCTCGTTGCCGTGTACGCCCTCGTACTTTACCGCTATCGCGCGCAAGCGGTCGGCGCGTTCACGATGCCGTTGATTTCGGTGCTGCTCTTCATCGCGCTGCTCGTGAACCCTGGCCCAACCGACGCGCCCGAAGCGTTCTCGGCGACGCGGCTTTTCCCGATTCACACGACGCTCGTGATCTTTGCTTACGCTGCGTTCTTTATCGTTTTCATGGCAAGCGTGATGTACCTCTTGCAGGAACGCAACCTAAAACTAAAAACCTTCAGCGCGATCTTTCATCGACTGCCGCCGTTGACGACCATAAACGAACTCGCCACGAGTTCGGCCGTCGTCGGCCTGACGTTGTTGACGCTCGGCATCGCGACCGGAATGATCTGGTCGTGGAACCGTTACGGGCGCATGTGGCACAACGATCCGAAAGAGATCTTCGCGGCGCTTACGTGGCTCGTTTATCTGGTGCTGATCATTTATCGTTCGACCGCAAGTTGGCGCGGGCGTAGAGCAGCATGGCTCGGTGTGTTGGGCTTTGCGCTCGTGCTGTGCACGCTGTTTGGCGCGCGGCTGCTCGGTGGCTATCACACGTTTGGTTTGCTGCTCGGATTCTGAATCGTATGTCGATCATCCTCATCGGAGTCAATCACAAGACCGCTCCGGTCGAGATCCGCGAGCGACTCGCGTTCAGCGACGCGGCGTGCGCGGACGGACTGCGCCGCCTCGTCGACGGTGAAGTCGTGCGCGAAGGATTGATCGTTTCGACGTGCAACCGCGTGGAGATTCTTAGTGCGACGGCGGCGGAGCAGGTGGAATCGGGCGCGGGACGT
Source organism: Pyrinomonadaceae bacterium (assembly GCA_036503085.1). Taxonomy (GTDB): domain Bacteria; phylum Acidobacteriota; class Blastocatellia; order Pyrinomonadales; family Pyrinomonadaceae; genus PSRF01. Next base: position 4,198 of record DASXXL010000555.1, read on the forward strand.
TTGGCGCAGTTTCTCGATGCGGCGGCGAATTTGCCGGCAGGGTTCTTGAGCAATCATCTTTATCGGCACACGGATGAAGAGGCGGTGCGGCATCTGTTTCGAGTCGCGTCTTCGCTGGATTCGATGGTCGTCGGCGAGCCGCAGGTGCTGGGCCAGGTGCGCCGCGCGTATTCGGTCGCGGTGGAAGCGGGCACGGCCGGGAGAATTTTGAACCGGCTGGTGCACCACACGTTCCGCGTGGCGAAGCGCGTCAGGAACGAAACGGGGATCGCGGCGAATGCGGTGTCGATCAGTTACATGGCAGTCGAGCTCGGAAAGAAGATTTTTGATTCTTTGAAAGGCTGCACCGTGTTGCTCATCGGCGCGGGTGAGATGGCCGAGCTTTCCGCGCGGCACTTGGTGAATGCGGGCGCGTCGCGTGTGCTGATTGCGAATCGCACGGAAGAAACGGCGCGACAGATCGCGGCTGAGTTTGGCGCGGTGACGGTGCCGTTCGAACAGTTGGACCAGGGACTCGCCGAAGCAGACGTAGTAATCTGTTCGACGGGTGCGCCGACTTATGTTCTCACGGAAGCACAGGCACGGCGCGCGTTGGGGCGGCGGCGTAATCGACCGACGTGTTTCATCGACATCAGCGTGCCGCGGAATATCGATCCGGCGGTGGGGAAAGTGCCGAACGTTTTTCTGTTTGATATCGACGACCTGGAGTCGGTGATCACGTCGAACATTCGCGAGCGCGAGCGTGAAGCTGAACGCGCGGAGTTGATCGTGCGCTCGGAGGTGATGCAGTTTCAGCAGTCGTTGCGGCTTATGGACGTTGGGCCGACGATCGGCGCGTTGCGCGAGATGTTTCAGGAAGTTGCGCGAGCGGAGATGGCGCGGCAGCGCAAACGGCTCGGTGTGTTGACGAAAGAGCAGGAAGCTGCGATCGAGGCGCTGCTCGTTTCCACTGTAAACAAGATCTCACATCCCATCCTGAACCAGATGCGCCGCTTTTATGAGACGAGCGAACCGGCTGCGTCTGCGCCGCAAGCTGAAGATAGCTTCGACCTTGATGAGTAGGAACGTTCTTATAATCGGATCACGGGGATCTCGCCTGGCGCTGTGGCAAGCTGAGAAAATAAAGGAAGGCTTGCTCGACGTAAATCCGGGTTTTGAAATCCAGATCGAGATCGTAAAGACCACGGGCGACGTAAAGTCAGATCCCTTATCGGTGATCGGCGGCAAAGGCGTCTTCACAAAAGAGCTCGAGGAAGCGCTCGTCGACAGGCGCATCGACGTCGCGGTGCATTCGTTGAAAGACTTGCCGACGATCATTCCCGACAGTTTGTCCATCAGTGCGATCTGCGAGCGTGAAGATCCGCGCGATGCGCTCGTCTTGCGAAGTGGCGCGACAGCAGGATCGTTACGCGACCTGGCGCCGGGATCGGTGGTTGGCACATCGAGCCTAAGACGATTGTCGCAGTTGAAAGCGCTGCGTAGCGATGTGGTGGTGAAGGATCTACGTGGGAATGTCGATACGCG
>DASXXL010000556.1:0-2254 GCA_036503085.1 Pyrinomonadaceae bacterium
GTGGCCATCGCTTCGACGAACTTCGCGCCGGCGCGAATGATGCCCGAGTGTTCCGCGTCTGGTCCAACCATGAAGCCGGAAACGTCCTGCACAAACAACAGCGGCGTGCGATGACGATTGCAGGTCTCGATGAAGTAAGCGACTTTCTCCGCTGATTCGGTGTAAACGATGCCGCCAAAGCGCGGCGGCTTACCGGTCACACGCACCATGCCGCGATGATTTGCGATCACGCCGACCTGGATGCCGCGCACGCGCGCATGGCCGGTGATCATCTCTTTCGCGTAGTCGGCTTGAAACTCGTCGAGACGACCGTCGTCGAGCAAACACTCGAGCAACTTGCGCACGTCGTACGGCTGGCGATGATCTTCGGGAATGATGTCGTAGAGTTCTTCCGCCGGACGCAGCGGTTCGGCGTCCGGATTTTTGACTTCACACGGATCCGGTTTCGGCAGTTCGGCAATGAACTCACGAATCTTCTCGATGCACGCTTCATCATCGGCCACGCGGTAGTGAGCCACGCCGCTTAGCTCGTTGTGCGTGCGCGCGCCGCCGAGCGTTTCGTTGTCGATCGTCTGTCCCGTCGCGCCTTTAACGAGGTTCGCTCCGCCGAGCCCCATAAACGACGTGTTCTCGACCATGATGATGATGTCCGACAACGCGGGCAGATACGCGCCGCCCGCGATGCATGGTCCCATCACCGCCGAGATTTGCGGCACTTTCAAATAATGGCGCATGATCGAGTTGTAATAGAAGATGCGCGACGCGCCGTACTGTCCCGGAAACACACCGCCCTGATACGGAAGATTCACGCCGGCCGAGTCGACCAGATAAATGATCGGAACACGCGAACGCATCGCGATCTCCTGCGCCCGCAGGATCTTCTTGATCGTTTCGGGCCACCACGAACCCGCCTTCACAGTTGCGTCGTTGGCGACGACTACGACTTCCCTGCCCTCAACTCGTCCGACAACGGTAACCACACCTGCGGCCGGCGCGTTTCCGTCGTACTGATCGTGAGCGACCAGCAACCCGATCTCCTGCACGTACGCGTCTTTGTCGAACAACTTTTCGATGCGTTCGCGCGCGGTGAGCTTGCCTTGTTGATGCTGGCGATCGATCTTGTCCGCGCCACCGCCGAGACGCAGACGCGCCTCGAGTTGCTGCAGTTCGTTCGTGAGCTCGCGTAAACGAGAAGGTGATGGTTGAGTAGCCGTGTCCAGTTTTTTCATGTTTCGGTTTACGTCTGTGTCTCTGTGCCTCTGTGGTTATTTTTTACCACAGAGGCACAGAGACACAGAGAAAGCTCTAGCCTTGATGCCAGATTCGATTGAGCAACGCAGTCGTGTTCGCCTTCTCCGGAATTCCCTCGAGAATCAGCACACGCGAGCCACGCAACTCTACCACGCCGTGGCTCGTTGCTGTTTTCCACTCGTGACGTTCGCCGCGTTCGGTAGTTGAAGTGGAGTCCGTCGCCTGTGCATCAGGATAACGGTTCCAGGTGCGCTTGAGGTAAGCATCAAAAAACTCGCGCGCGTCGAGCGGCGTGTCCCACGCCGTTATTTGCGCTACAAAAAGGTCCGCCGGATTTGCGCCTTCGTAAAGCGCGAACTCGTCGCCAGCCCAACCGGCCGCGGCTTTCTTCGACTCCGCGGCGTCATTCAAATACTCATCGAGGAGCAAGTAACAACCCCACTCGCCGTTCACGTCGCTGTCGATGTGTTTCCACGTTGGACCAAGCTGCGAATTCAACTCCGGCAGCGTGAGTTTCAACGGCGCTTCATACGCGAAGTACTTGTCCGGATGCATGATCTGCTCGGTCGATTGCGGCAGCTTCGTAAACGCTTTCGAGACCAGGTCCCAACCACCTTTACGGTAAACGGCCGTGGCCCAGGTCGAACCGGCTTCGTACGGAAACAGCAGCGACTCGCGCAACGCCCGCGGCGCGGCCTTGAACTGTTCCGTCGAATTTTCCTGTGAGCCGAGACTCTTGATAAAAGCGAGCGCGACGAGCGGATGTTTCGCCATGTAGAGCGTCATCGCGAGCGTCGCGTCGCCTTCGATAAGAGCATGCGCGGCGAGCTCGGCGTCAGAGTCTCCCTTCGGCCAGTTCTCAAATCGTTTGAGGTTGAAGTGCTGATCCTGAAGCGCGTGTGTCAGCTCGTGAGCCATTACAGGCTTCTGGCCTTCCAGCTCGATCCAATCGGCAAGGTAAAACTGCTGTGCCTTCGGATCGTAATAACCGGCGACTTGTTCA
>DASXXL010000557.1:0-2224 GCA_036503085.1 Pyrinomonadaceae bacterium
GAGCACCTCGGGATGCTTCAGACGCACGCCGTTGTCCGCAAGCGTCCGCGCGATTGTCGCCGGACTCTGACGACCCTGCGCGCCGAAACGTTCTACGAGCGACTGTTGAATCTGCTCGAGTTCCGCCGCGCCCGCAGACTCGTTCCCGTTCTCGCTCCACCAGTCGATGATGAATTGGTCCTGCCCCGTCACTTCTGAATCTTTTTGATGAGCCGCAGCGCGTGATTGCGGGCAATCAACGGGACGTGCTCGTCGGTGCTGAGGTCTTTGAGCAACGGCAGCAATTGCTGCGGATCGGAGATGCCGTTGCGGTTGAGGAGGGTTTCGAGGGCTTCCATGAGCTTGGGCGCGTTGAGCGGCTGGTTCTGCCGCGCAATGCCAATATCGAAAATCCAGATCGCCTGGTCCGCGGCTTTGCGATACTCGTTCACCAGCGTCTCGGCGTCGCTGTTGTTGGTCCAATTAAACTCGGCGACGCGTTTGCGCTCGCCGCGTTCCATCCCGAGGCGCATCGTGCCGAGATGCGGAAACTGTTTGCTCGCCTGGTAATCTGTTTGTGAATCGAGAAATTGCAGCGCCTGCCACGCCGCAGTGATGCGTTCTAGCACCGCCGGCGAGAGCGCGATCGGCTCGGTCACCGGCGTGTCTTCGTTCAAACGCTCAAACGTGACCGTGCCGCGCCCGTTCGCGTCGTGTTCGAGCACGATGTGCTTGACGTAAAACCTGGCCTGCGTGAACTCGTAGGTGTACTTGACCGGATCGGAACTGTTATGACTGACGGGCGTCGGCGCGACGGACGGCACGGTCTGGTTTGGCCGTTGATTGCGTTTGGTCTGCTGTTCCTGTCCGAAAATGGAAATCGCCGCGCTAAGAACTATCAGCGCGGCGGGGAGCACTTGCTTCATTAAATTTTGCCTATTCACTCAAACCTTACCGACACCAGCTTCGAAACGCCTGCCTCCTCCATGGTTACGCCATAGAGCGCACGTGCCATCTCCATGGTCCGCTTGTTATGCGTGATCACGATGAACTGCGTGTTCGCGGACATCTGGACGACCTTATCAGTAAAGCGTCCCACGTTCGCTTCGTCAAGCGGCGCGTCCACTTCGTCGAGCAGGCAGAACGGCGCCGGCCGGTAATGGAAGATGCCGAGCACGAGCGCGAGCGCGGCCATCGCCTTCTCGCCGCCGGACAGCAGCAACACGTTCTGCAAACGTTTGCCGGGCGGTTGGGCCACCACGTCGATGCCCGATTCGAGCACGTCGTCGGCGTCGATCAGATTCATTTCGCCGCGGCCGCCGCCGAACAACTCCACGAACAAGGCGCTGAAGTTCTTGTTGATCTGTTCGAACGCGTGGCGGAAACGCTCGCGTGAGCGGCGCTTGATTTCGCGCAACGCTTCTTCGGTGGCCGCGATGCCCTCGATGATGTCCTGCCGCTGCACCGTCAGGAAGAGCAAACGTTCCTCCGCTTCCGCGAGCTCTTCGAGCGCCATCATGTTCACGGCGCCGAAACCTTCGAGACGCGTGCGCAACTCTTCGACACGCGCGTGACTGGTTTCGAAATCGAAATCTACCGGCAGCGTCAGCTCGCGCGCGAGATCTTCGAGTGCCTGGCCCAACTCTGTCTGGCAGTTTTCGTGAACGAACGTCAGGCGCGCCTGGGCCTCGGCACGTTGCACTTCGAGTGCGGCGCGGGCGTCGCGCACTTCCGCCGCGCGGCGATTGAGCTCGGATAGTTCAGCGGAAAACTCATCAGCCTGTTGGCGTGCTTGCTGCAACTGCTGCGAGAGTGTCGCGATCTGTTCCTCTTCGCGGGCGCGATCGCTTTCGACCGTGCTGGCTTTCTGTTCGAGATCTGCGATCGAGAGTTTGAGCTCCGCGCTACGGCCGTCCATTTCAGCGAGATCCATGCGATAGCGATCGACTCGCGCGGCGAAGTCTGCGAGTTCGCCTTCGATGCGGCGCAGTTCGGCAGTCGTCGCGCGGCGTCGCTCGGCGGCTGCGGCCGCGGTGGCGCGTTGTTCCGCGAGCGACTCGCTCTCGACTTCGGCAGTCTTGCGCAATTCGGTTAACGAAGCTGAAGCTCTGATTACCTGGTCCGCCGCCGCTTCGCGCGCTGCTTCGGCCGCTTCCGCTTCCGACAGCGCCTGCGCGCGGCGTTGTTCGACTTCCACGCGCTCGGCATCCACACGCGCGGAGTCCTGGCCCACGACGCGCATGTG
>DASXXL010000558.1:0-3178 GCA_036503085.1 Pyrinomonadaceae bacterium
GCAATCCTGGCAAAACGGAAATCCGCGCACGCGATGATCGCAAGCCGGACACAGTCCCCGCCCACATTGATTGCACTGAACCACCGCGGGATTCTTGGCATGGTAGCTACAGTACATCATCTTGATTTCACTCTCCCTCACCGGTTCCTGCGCCCATTGCTCTCTGGTTTGCCGCTGGACGTGTCTTTGTGTTGGTCGCTGTTCGGTTTTTGCTGGGGAGGTGGTGGCGGTGTTTGTTCGCGATTGGTGTCTACGTTTTTAAGACTCTCCGGCAGGATCTGCGACTGCGCTCCGGTCTTTTCGGCCAGCGCGAGGCCGGCGTCGTAAACGCCGCCAATCGACCCGTCGGCCGAAACCGTGTTGGTAAGCACGAGCACGGCCACCAGGATCATCGTAGCGACGCTAACGAGTTGCGGCGAGATGATCGGATCCAACCAGAGGCGGAACCGCGACGCGGCGCGGGCTGTCCACGGAGCTTTGACCTCCTGCGGCGTCGCGGTTCCTAAAGTCGCTTGCAGAATTCTTTCGTGCAGACCTGCGGGCAAGGGCTTCTCTTCGGAGATGTAGGTGTAGCATGCGCCGATCGATCGAACGACTTCGCCGGGAAGTTCGGTGCAGCGTTCACAAAGCGCAGCGTGCCGTTCCCAACGATGATAAAGATGAGCGGGCAGGAAGCCGTCGAGGTAATCAGTGAGAAACTCTTCAAATTCCTCACAAGTCATTGCTGTTTCGGGAACCGTCTTTTGCAGAATGCGCGCTTCGAGATCGCGCGCCGGCTCCGGTACTGCTGCCACGCGACACGCTGCGACAGTGCTCTTCACTGCCGATAGCGTCTCGTGACACAGCGGGCACTTCATCGCGTGTTCGGCCATCTGCCGATTGGTTTCCGGACCGACTACGCCCTCAATGTAATCGGTCAAGTAAGTTTCAAAATCCACACAAAGCATCGTGTTTCGCTTTCCTGCCGCTCCTGTTAACTTTCTAAACTTCACTCATCGCCACGACTTTCATGCGGCGAAGAATTTTGGCCAACTCAATCCGGCCCCGATTAATTCGGGACTTCACGGTTCCTTCGGGGATCTTCAAAAGATCGACAATCTCCTGGTAACTCAACTCCTCGATATCTCTCAGGATCACACAAGTGCGCAGATCCGGCGAGAGCTTGTCGATGCCCGCCTGAACCTGCGCACCGAGTTCGCGACGTTCCATTTCCGTCTGCACGGAGTTCGTTCTCGTGTGCAGGTGATAACTGTGGTCGGCGAGATCGTCGGCCTGGTTATCGTGTGGCGTGCGCTGGCGTTTGCGGTAGTCGTCGATAATCAGGTTCCGCGCCAGGCGCATCAACCAGTTCTGCAAGTCGCCCTGCTTCGGGTCGTACTGATCTAAAGAGCGATAGACCCTGACGAAAACTTCCTGCGTCAAATCTTCTGCTGTATCGGCTCGAGAGGTAAATCGGTAGGCGAGATTGTAGATGCGGCGGGAATAGGTTTGAACGATCTCTTCCCACGCCGCGCCGTCGCCCGCGCGACACCTGCGAACCAGCTCGGCTCCTTCGCTGACTGCCAAAGCTTTAACAGCCCCCACCGTATCTTCTCCAGGTACCTGTGCTTCGGAACTCCGTCAAAGTGCGCGGCTTTGACAAGAGGCGTTTACGACAGTCGCCAAATTAAAGTTCCCGGTGAGACTTTATCCGAAAAGTGCTTGTTCGAACAGTCTTCGGCCACAGATCTTCACCGCCGGTGCGACGTCGTTATTGCCCTCACTCGTGCGATGTAGTAGGCTCTCGGGCCGACCCAACATGTTGTGGTTCTACTCGAAAGAGAGTTGAAAGCCAAAGGCTACCGCAAATACATCGAGTTTGCCGCGCTCTGCCTGCTCGCCGCAGCCCTGCTTTGGTTGTTTGGCCGCAACCTTAACTGGCGCGAGGTCGGCCACGCCTTGAGTACGGCCGATCCGCTCCGGCTCACGCTGGCGATCGTTCTGATCTCGCTCCTCTATCTCGTCAGGGCTTTTCGTTGGGGCGCACTGCTGAAGCCGCTGACGCCGGCGCGACTCAGCGATCTTTTCGTTGCTACTACGATCGGATTCAGCGCCGTCTTTCTCGTCGGCCGCGCGGGCGAAGTGGTCAGGCCCGTGGCTTTGCCGATGCGCGACCCGCGAGTAAGTACGAGCGCCGCCATCGTTACGATCTTCATCGAGCGCATTTACGACTTCGTGGGCGTGACGCTCATGTTCGCCATCAACCTGCTTTGGTTTCGGCCGCCGGTTGCGCTCGCTGGTTACTTCGGCCGCGTGCGTGCTGCCGGTTTCGTAATATTGGCAGTGTTGTTTATCGGCATCGGTTTTCTGATCTGGTTTCGGAAGAACTCGGCAAAGCTACTCGGGGCGCTCGAGCGGCTCTTTTTACGCTGGCAGTTTTTGCCGCAACGATTCGCGCAACTCATCATCAGGTTGCTCGAACAACTGTCGAGCGGGTTGCGTGTGCTGGTTAATGCGGCGGAGTTGGCTGAGACCGCCGGTTGGACCGCGGTACTTTGGCTCGGCGTGGCGTGCGCGAACCTGCTCGTGTTTCGGTCGTTTCATGTCGACCTCGGTTTGTCTGACGCAATCTTCGTTTTGGGTTGGTCGATGGTCGGATCGATTGTGCCGACGCCGGGCGGCGCCGCCGGGGCATTCCACGCAGTCACAGCCGCGGGCCTTATGTTTCTCGGCGTGCAGAAAGATACTGCCGCGGCGCTCTCGATCGTCTTGCATCTCGTCGATTTTGGACCAGCATTAATTTTCGGACTTTTCTATTTCATTCGCGGCGATTTAAGTATCTCTCGATTACGAACGATGATCTCGCCCGCAAACGCGGAGGGTTAATTTATGAAATGTCCTTTCTGTGCTTACCTCGAAGACAAAGTGGTGGACTCGCGTGAGTCGCGCGAAGGCGACGCCATTCGCCGGCGGCGCGAATGTCTTCGCTGTGAACGGCGCTTCACGTCTTACGAGCGCATTGACGAGATACCTTACATGGTGGTGAAGAAAGACGGCCGCCGCGAGACTTTCGATCGCAACAAAGTCATGGCGGGCCTGTTGCGCGCTTGTGAAAAACGTCCGGTAGCCTCGGCGAAGCTCGACAGCATCGTCAACGGAATAGAGAAGTATGTACAAGAGTCGCCGGAACGTGAACGAC
>DASXXL010000559.1:0-4558 GCA_036503085.1 Pyrinomonadaceae bacterium
CTGAACGTCACGATCTTCGATACGATCCAACTTCACGCCGGTCAGGCAACGACTGCGAGAAACAACTTCAACTCGTTGACTGCCGCGCAACAAAGTGATCTAATCGCGTTCGTTTTGTCGCTGTAATTACTACGACAAGCGCGCGCGTGCAACAGCTCTATCCCGAAGCTCGCCGGAGATGATCCGGCGAGCTTCACTTACCATCAATCAGCCCTGAACAAGCAAATGAATTCTCGTCATCTTCTACTAATTATTCTTCTGTTTACTTGTGCGGCACTGGCAGGCTGCAGCAGTTCTAAGCCGGCGGTAGCCGAGCATGCACCCACTCTTTATCAACCCACGCCGGAAGCAACACCGGCGAAAACAGCTCCCAACGAAACGGCGAAACTTACGGACGTCGAAGCTGCTGTTCAGCGAGTCTTCAAAGGCGCGGCAGTAGTTGATCCGGATTACAAGTCGAGTTTTCTCATTGGTGATTTCAACGGCGACACTTCACAGGATCTCGCGGTGGTACTGAAGCCAGTCCCGGAGAAGATTGCGGACATGAATGCTCGGCCGTTCTGGCTTCTGCGCGATCCGCGTGTGCCGTACGATCCCCGCACGCCGCTGCACATCGAGAAAGACGATGTGCTGCTGGCGGTGATCCACGGTTACGGCGCGAATGATTGGCGCGATCCGGAAGCGACTCAGACGTTCTTATTGAAGAACGTTGTCGGCGCCGACATGCGCGTGCAGGATGGCAAGGAGTTCGTCAAGAACAACACCGGCCGCCGTATGCCACGGCCGCAGGGCGACTTGATCGGCGAGAAGCTCAAAGGCAGCGAGGGTTATCTCTATTACAACGCCGCCAATTATTCATGGTACGACCCGAAAACTTTCAAAGGTGAACCGGAAGCACCGGGCCCGTTTCACGGTGGGAGGAGAACACAGTAATGCGAACCGCCAAACGATGCATCGTTGTTGTTTTGTTTGTGTTGGGTTTCAGCTTGATTGCAGTGCAGGCGCAACAACCCACCGTCAGCACGATCACCGCCGAAGAACTGAAGGCGAAGATGGCGAGCAATCAACCGGTCCTCGTCGTCGACGTCCGTGCGCCGGAAGTATTCGCCAACAGCACTACGACCGTGAAGGGCTCGTATCATTTCAAGGTGCGGCATCTGAAATATCGATCGCAGTTTCCACCATTTAAGGATCTGCCGCGCAATGGCGAGATCGTGCTCTACTGTACCTGTCCGAAAGATGAGGCGAGCATTGCGGGAGCGCAGATCCTGCGCGAGAGCGGCTTCACGAACGTGCGCGTCCTGCAGGGCGGCTGGAATGAGTGGATGAAAGCAAAGGGCCCCGTGGAGCCTCGCGCCAAATAGCTTACAATACGGCGCGGAGGACGAACCGCCCATACTCGAAGTCAGCAAACTCGGATGCGTGCGCGGCGATCGCAGGCTCTTCAGCGGTCTCGACTTTTCGTTATCGTCCGGGACTTTCGTACAACTCACCGGACCCAACGGCAGCGGCAAGACGAGTTTGTTGCGCATCCTGTGTGGACTGCTCGAGCCGGCGGAAGGCAAGGTGAACTGGCAAGGTGCGAACATTCGCTCACTCGGTGAGGATTATTTCGCGGACGTGACTTACCTCGGCCATCGTCCCGGCGTAAAAGACGAACTCAGCGCGCTCGAGAACCTGCGCATCGCAAATGCCTTGCACGGCGTCCAAGTTAGTCAGGAAGATGCGCTCGCGGCGCTGCAACGTATGGGACTCGCCGGTCGTGAAACGATGCCGGCAAGGTTCCTCTCAGAAGGACAACGCCGCAGAGTCGCGCTCGCGCGGCTATTAGTTTGCAAGACGCGTCTCTGGTTGCTGGACGAAGTAATGACTTCGCTGGACAAAGGCGCGGTCGGATTGGTCAGATCTTTGATTGAAGAACACCTGAACCGCGACGGCATCGCGATCGTGGCGACGCATCAGGAATTGGAGTTGTCGGCAGGTGTGACCCAACGCCTCGAACTCACCACGTGAACGCACCTTCGAGTCTATCGATGTTGCGCTGGATCGTTTGGCGCGATCTGATGCTGGCCTGGCGCCGGCGCTCGGACATGTTGTCGACGCTCTTCTTCTTCGTGATCGTCGTCAGCCTGTTTCCGCTCGGTATCGGACCGGAGTTACAACTGCTGCGCTCGATTGCGCCCGGCGTGGTCTGGGTCGCGGCGTTGCTGGCGTCGATGCTTTCGCTCGGCCGGTTATTTGCCAACGACTACCAGGACGGCACGCTCGAACAGCTATTGCTCACGCCGCAGCCGCTGTATTTAGTCGTGGTAGGCAAAGTGCTGGCGCATTGGATCATCGCAGAATTGCCGCTGGTATTGATTGCGCCGCTCGTTGGAGTACAGTTTGATCTGAGCCGCGAGACTTTGTGGGTGCTGTTTGTTAGTTTGCTGGTGGGCACGCCGATTTTGAGTTTGATTGGTTCCGTGGGAGCGGCGTTGACGTTGGGATTGCGTGGGGGCGGCGTGCTGATCTCGATCCTGATCCTGCCGCTGTACATTCCGGCGTTGATCTTTGGAGCGGGCGCGGTTGAGGCCAGTATCATCGGCATGACACCGGTCTCGCACCTTTATTTACTCGGCGCGTTCGCGATCGTTTCGTTGCTGTTCGCGCCGTGGGCGGCATCCGCGGCGTTACGCATTTCGTTGGAGTAGTCAATGAATATTTACAAGTATGCATCCCCAACATTGTTTTATCCGCTCGCGGGAAAGATGATTCCGTGGTTTGCGATTCCGGCCACGATACTCTTCGCTGCCGGCCTGTTTGTCGGCTTCTTCATCGCGCCGACTGACTTTCAACAGGGCGACGCGTATCGCATCATGTTTATTCACGTGCCGGCCGCGTGGATGGGAATGTTTCTTTACGTGCTGATGGCGCTCTACGCCGGAATCGGTTGGGCGTTCAACGCGCGTCTGTCGTCGATGATGGCTTCGGCAATCGCGATCACCGGCGCTTCGTTCACGGCGATCTCGTTAGTGACGGGTGCGTTTTGGGGCAAGCCGACGTGGGGCACGTGGTGGGTGTGGGACGCTCGCATGACATCGACGCTCATCCTTTTATTTCTCTACGCGGGCTTCATTTCACTGCAAGCGGCGATCGACGATCCGCGTCGCGCCGACCGCGCGGGCGCGGTACTCGCGCTCGTCGGCGTCATCAACGTGCCCATCATTTATTTTTCAGTGCAGTGGTGGAATACACTGCACCAGGGCGCGACGATTCGCATGCTCGGCAAACCATCAATCGCGCCGCCGATGCTTGCCGCGATGCTGATTATGCTCGCCGCGTGCTGGCTCTACTCGATTGCCGTCGTGCTCGCACGGCTGCGAGTCATCATTTTGGAGCGGGAACAAAACGCGTCTCGCTTCGCGGAGGTGAACGCGTGAATCTACACTGGCCGGATCCATCGATGGGAGGGTATGGTTTCTACGTTTGGGGATCTTACCTGTTTGCGCTCATCGCATTTGTTTGGGAACTGCTGAGCTTGCGCCAGCGCAAGCGAGCCGTCAGCAAAGAAGTAAGGACTCCCGCTGTTCGCCCCACGGTTTTAAGAGGAACTACGAATGAAACGACGTCATAAACGGATCGGAATAATTATCGTCGGGCTTGCCGCCCTGACGTTGGCGGCCTATCTAGTGATGGGCGCTTTTCGCCAGAATCTCGTCTTCTTTTTTAGTCCGACTCAAATCGCCGCGAAAGAAGCGCCGGTCAATCGCACGTTTCGTGTCGGCGGACTCGTGGAAAACGGTTCACTCAAACGTGACCCTGACGGTTTGACAGTGCGCTTCACCGTGACCGACACTGCGGCCAGCATTCCGGTCGTTTACAAAGGCATTCTCCCCGACCTGTTTAAAGAAGGACGCGGTTGCGTGGCGCAGGGAAAGATCGGCGCCGACGGCGTGTTTCGCGCGGACCAGGTGCTCGCCAAACACGACGAGAACTACATGCCGCCGGAAGCGGGTGCGGCCATTGATGCCGCGAAGCACGAGCGAGAAGCCGCCAAAACCGTTGTCGATCACTAAGCTGCAAGTCTTTTACAAATGATTCCTGAGATTGGTCAGTTTGCACTCGTTATTGCCTTACTGCTCGCGTTAACTCAGGCGACGTTGCCGCTTATCGGCGCTTCGCGCGGTAATCGTGCGTGGATCGCGCTCGCCAAGCCGGCCGGACAGGCGCAGTTTCTCTTTGTCGCGCTCGCCTTCTCGTGTCTCGCCTACTCTTTCATCACGAACGACTTCTCCGTTCTCAACGTCGCGACGAATTCAAATTCACAACTGCCGCTGCACTATCGTCTCGCGGCAACGTGGGGCTCGCATGAAGGCTCGCTGTTGTTGTGGACGTTGATGCTGTCGTTGTGGACGGTGGCGGTTACGTTGTTCAGCAGACACTTGCCGGACGAGATGATCGCGCGCGTGTTGAGCGTGATGGGCATCGTGAGCGTCGGCTTCTTGTTGTTCATGCTGCTCACGTCGAATCCGTTTGCGCGCATCTTCCCTGTTCCGCCGGACGGCCGCGACTTGAA
>DASXXL010000560.1:0-4624 GCA_036503085.1 Pyrinomonadaceae bacterium
GGTTGAGTTAATTGGGCTCTCGCAGCCGGAGCTCGTCGCCTTCGTCGGGGGTCTCGGCGAGCCGGCGTATCGCGGGCGCCAGATTTTTGCCGCGCTCCAGCACCGGCGCTTGCGCAGCTTCGACGAGATGACGGATCTGCCGAAGGACCTGCGCGCGCGGCTGAACGAGATCACCCGCCCTTCGTCATTAAAGATCGAATCGCGCTACATCTCCGCCGACGGCACACGGCGTTACCTGATGAAGACCCACGACAATCTTCCCGTCGAGACCGTCTTCATCCCCGAAGAACATCGCGACACGATCTGTTTCTCGTCTCAATCCGGCTGCCCGTTGCAATGCACGTTCTGCCTCACGGCCCAACTCGGTTTACTGCGTTCACTGACTCCCGGCGAGATCGTCGAACAAATCCTGATCGCTTTGAATGACGCGTACGGGACCAGCGTGAAGCCCCCGCGCGGCACGAATCTCGTCGGCATGGGTGCAGGTGAGCCGTTTCTCAATTTCGATTCGCTGCTGAAAGCATTGCGCATCATGGCCGATCCGAACGGCCTGTATATAGTGCCGAATCGCGTCACGATCTCGACCGCCGGCATCGTTCCCAGAATACTCGATCTCGCGCAGATTGAAGATCGACCGCATCTCGCGATCTCGCTCGCCGCACCGACAGATGAGCTGCGCAATCAACTGATGCCCATCAACAAACGCTGGCCGCTCGAAGAACTGCTCACAGCGTGCAAAGTGTTCGAGCAGTCACTCAAACCCGGCGAACGGTTCACGTTTGAATACGTCATGCTCGACGGCGTTAACGATGCCGAAGCCCACGCGCGCCAACTCGCGAACCTGCTCAATCGTCACGGCCTGAAAGCCAAGGTGAACTTGATCCCACACAATCCGGCTGAGCCGCTTCCCTACCAGCCGTCACCCGAAGACACGGTCGCGCGCTTCAAAGACATTCTCGAAGCGAAAGGCATTCACGTTTACGTGCGGCGGCCGCGCGGCCGCGACATCTTCGCCGCCTGCGGGCAGCTCGCCGCGCGCCAGGAGAGATCACTGCCATTGGAGATAGTAACTACATGATCAAATTGACTCGCTTACTTCCCTTACTCTTCGTCCTCGTTCTTCCCGCAACGCTGTACGCTCAATCCGCGTCGGACGTGAACGTCAGCGGCTCGATCGCGCCGGACAAGATCAAGAAAGGCCGCGTCGTACGCGGCACCGTTACGATCGACATTCCTTCCGGTCTGCACGTGCAATCGAATAGACCACTCGACAAATATCTCGTCGCCACGAAGCTCGATCTCGAAACGCCCTCGGGAATGAAAGCTGGACCAGTCGCTTATCCACGTGCCGTGATGCGTAATCTGAAGTTTTCGAAAGGCGCTGTCGCTGTTTTCGAAGGACGCGCGGTGCTGCGGTTCAACGTAACAGTGCCCGCAAATTACAACGGCTCGTCTGGTGAGATAAAAGGCAAGCTGCGGTTCCAGGCTTGCAACGACGATTCGTGTTTTCCACCGCAAACACGCGAAGTGAAGATGTGGCTGAACGTTGAGTAGTTACTTCTTACCAATCACAGCCATCAGCCGCCCGACTTTTCCATGCAGCTTCTTCTCGTTGCGATATGAGAAGAAAAGATCCGTGCGGCACATCGTGCAGAACGGCAAGACGTGAATCCGTTCGGGCGGAACGCCGATTGATACTAATTGTTCGCGGTTCGCTGCGATTAGATCCACAAACGCATGGCCCGGCCGCGTCGGTGTAAACAACTTCGCGCCATCAGCAAAGCGACTCGTAAACGCATCGATCACATCGCTCCCCACTTCATAACAACATGGCCCAGCCGAAGCGCCGATCGCCACACGCAAGTCTTCGGCTCGCGCGCCATACTCATCAGACAATCGCTTCGCGCCTGCGATAACAGCGGTCGCGAGTGTGCCGCGCCAACCGGCATGGACCGCCGCAAACGAACGCGTCCGCGGATCGCCAATCAGTATCGGCACGCAGTCAGCCGTCTTCACACCGGCCAGCACGTGCTCGGCGTTGCTGACGATCACATCGCAGTAGATCGTCTCGCCGAGTTGATCTTCCGCCGGCTTCGCCTCCGCCACCGAATTCACCACGCGCACGTCCGCGCCGTGCACCTGCCAACAGCCCGCGAGCGACCACTGGCCCGGAAAAAGCTTGAGAAAGCGACGGCGATTCTCCAGAATGTTGTCCGCCGCATCGTCGTGAAAACCCGCGAGGCTGAGCGAATCCTGCGGCATCGGACTGACGCCACCGTGACGCGTAGAAAAACCATTTACAAAACCGTCCTGCTCCAACGGCCGGCAAACAAGCGCGCGCACGCCGTCGAGCTCGCGCCAGTAAAATCCAGCTTCAGTTAATTCTCGATCGCTCGTGATTGTTTCCATCGGCATAGACATTATCGAAGTTGCGCGAATTCGCGAAGTGCTGTTGCGCACGCCGCGTTTTACCGACCGCGTGTTTACGCGCGCCGAACGCGAATACTGCGAGAGTCGCGGCGCGGTGGCCGCGCAGCATTATGCCGCGCGCTTCGCGGCGAAAGAAGCGGCTCTGAAAGCGCTGCAAACGGGTTGGCGCGGGGGAATTAGTTGGCAGGATGTGGAAGTCTCGGCGCGTGACAGCGGCGCGCCTTATTTGATCTTCACCGGCGAGGTCTTGGCCGTCTTCGAACGTTTCGGCGCGACGGCCACTCATCTCTCGCTCTCACATACGAGCGAACACGCAATCGCGCAAGTCATCCTCGAACGTTAGCCACAAAGAAGCACAAAAAGCACAAGAGAACAAACAGTTAAGCATTACAACTCTTGGACCTCTTGTGCTTTTTGTGCCTCTTTGTGGCTAACGCTCTTCAGCAAACGGACTACTCTGCGCCGGCACGTTTCCGTGAAAATAACACTCGAGATGCGGCGCGGTTTTTTCCGTCACGGCGATCAACTCGCGCAACGGACAACTCACAGTCGAGACCAAACCCGTCTGCGAATCGATCTCAACAAACTCGATCCCTTCGGGACATTCAAAATGCTCGCCGCCCAAATCCGGCCGCAACGCAATCGCGCTCTTCATAAAATCAGCGCACGCCGGTAACGCGGCTTCAGCGCCAGTCAAACCAAGCTGCTTGTTGTCGTCGAAACCGATCCACACAGCGCAAACAAGGTTCGGCGAGTAACCGACAAACCATCCATCACGCGACGTTCCAGTCTTGCCGGCCAGTGCGGTCCCCGGCACGGCGCCGCGAGCTCTGTGGGCAGTGCCGTGATCGATCACGGCGGAAAGCATGTTGGTGATCATGTACGCCGTGGTCGGACTCACCACTTGATTCTCCGGTTGCGGCAACGGATGCGCTGCCGGCGGCTCGTCAATGCTTGCGATCACGCGCGGCTCGACGCGCCGTCCTTCGTTCACAAAAGCAGCGTAAGCCGACGCGAGTTGCAGCGGCGTGACTTCTTCAGTGCCCAAAGCAAGCGCCGGATAACGTTCCGGCTTCGGCAAACCAAACGCGGCCGCGAGATTCGCGATGCGCGCGAGACCAGTCTGCAAAGCGACATCAACTGTCACGACGTTCAACGACTTTACGAGTCCCGTCCGCATCGGCACTTCGCGCATGGAGTAACCGCCGCCGTAGTTTGCCGGACGATAAATTTTATCGCGGTCATAAACGAATTCACGTGGCGCATCCATGAACAGTTGCACCGGCGACATACCGTCTTCGATCGCCGCCGCGTAGACGAATGGCTTGAACGTCGAACCTGGTTGGCGTCGGGCATCGGTCGCGCGATTCAATTGCGACGTCGCGTAATCGCGTCCGCCAACCATCGCCAATACGTCGCCGGTATGAGGATCCAGCGCCACGAGCGCAGCCTGTGGCTGAGCAGCGCCGTTCGCGTAGACAGCGGAAAGGCGGTCTAACTGTTTCTTCAACGCCTGTTCGGCGAGCGACTGAAGTTCGAGATCAATCGTGGTGTAAACGCGCCGTCCTTCACTCGAATCCGCAACTCGATTCACATAATCGACAAAATACGGCGCGAGCGAGTTATCGAGCTTCACGTTCGGCGGGACTCGCACCGGCTCGGCGCATGCAACTTCCTTTTGCTCGCGCGTGATCGTCCCGTTCTCCAGCATCGCCGCCAACACAGTGTTCCGCCGCGCCTGCGCAGCATCAGGATGCCGCAGCGGCGAATAACGCGCCGGACTCTGAATCATTCCCGCGAGCGTCGCGGCTTCCGCCAACGTCAGGTCGCGCACTTCTTTCCCGAAGAACACGTCCGCGGCTTCTTTAACGCCGCGCACACCGACCACACCACGCTGGCCCAAATAGATCTCGTTGCTGTAAAGCGCAAAGATGTCCTGCTTCGACAAACGCCTTTCGAGTGCAAGCGACAACATCGCCTCCACATACTTCCGTTGCAGCGTCTTTTCCGGTGATAGATACGTGTTCTTAACTAGCTGCTGAGTGATCGTCGAGCCGCCCTGGCCCAAACGCTCGTCACCCGCATTGCGTAACAACGCCCGTGCTAATCCGCCAACATCAACGCCCGAGTGATCGAAGAAACGCCGATCTTCAATCGCCAAAATCGCATTCACCAGCACCGGCGGAATCTCGTC
>DASXXL010000561.1:0-6132 GCA_036503085.1 Pyrinomonadaceae bacterium
GTAATCGTGTGTTTGGTTCTCAGCGGCCGTGATCGTCATCGCGTGCAGCTTCGTCAACGGATCCGCGTCGGGCGCGGTGTAGTGTTTGCGAAGGTTGTCCTCGGGTGCGCGATGCTCGACGATCGTCGGACGACCGGGAATGATGTCGGAGTAGTTTTGGACGATCGTGTTCGCATCACCGCCGGCCATGCGATCCATCAACGCCGAAAATCGATACAAGTGATCGAAATCTTCGAGCAGTCCGAAGCGATACACCTGCGCCATGTAATCGTCAGGTTCGTGTTGCGCCACGCTCGCCGTGACTTCGATCGCGACCTGTTCGAAACCGATCGTGGTTTCGAGTGGTGACAGATCCGCGGGCAACAGCCAGTTCACCATCGTTTGCTGGTGTTGCTCGACGCGTCTCACTTGCGCGAGCGGCAAACGCACATCGCCATTCAACATGCGGGCCATCGCGTGCGACATGCGTAGAGCGTCCGACTCGAGACCGTTCATGAGAATGATGCGGACGCGCGTGAACGCATCATCGTCTAGTTTGCTGGTCGGCGCTTGCACGAGCTCGCGCCAGGTGAACTGTTGTTTTTCGAGCGGCGTTCCTTTTTCTTTCAGTATGTCGAGAGTCATGAATCTCCTTATCACGCATGCCACGAAGACACGTCGACGCAGCGCACGCGTATCGTTAGTTGTTTGTGTGGGCGCGAAGGTAAGGGATGTTCAGGATGTGGTCGGTACGATGACGGACTTTATGACATTAGCGTGAGCTATTGATCATCAGTGTCGCGAAGTTTTGCCGTCCAGGCGCTGTGCTCGTAGCGACGACGTAGAATTGCTTCGGCTGCATTCTTTGTTTTCTCGTCGAACGACCAGCCATCGCAGCCGTACTTGTATTGGGAGTTAGCTTTCACGGCGATGAACAATGCTTCGGGTAGTCGCGGATCGAGCGGTGATGTTCTCGCCCACTCGAGCACTTGCTTGCCGAGAAAACTCTTGGCGTCGCCGAGCCCTTGCAACGCGACACGTTCGCGGTGTGCGGTTGCCAGTTCTTCAGCGGTCAGAAAGCCCGGCTTGAAAACTACTTTCGGTACTTCCTTGATGTCGTCATCGAGCTCGGTATCTTCTTGCGGGCACCACCAGGCGGTTTCGAAGTAGTAATCTATTTTTTCGCTGGTTGAAAACTCCGGCAAGCCACCCTGTACGTAGGGCGACAGATTGGGAAACTTCAACAGGACGTAAAGCGCTGCGTTGTGTCGTTGCTTCGGTGTTTTAGAATTGAGATACGGTTTGAGAACCTCTGACATTTCCGGCGCGAGTCGCACAACTTCAGGCGCGATACTCAGCGCCACTTCATCTTTGTTGAGCAGGATCGCTCGCGTCCACGCGGCGAGCACAAGGCTGCGTTGCAAATAATCGGGAAGGTCGCGATTGGGTGCCGCGTCGACTAAGCGTTGTAGCGGAAAATGCCAGTTGAAGATGTCGGCGGTTTTGTCGTCGAACGCCACCCGGTTTTCCCAGGGCAACAGGTCCTTGTAACTCTCGTCGATAGTGCGATCGTTTTCTTCCTTGCTTTGTTGGGAATACTGGGGATTCCACCACTGCTTTTCTTTTTCGCGCAGCTCGATCAACGTTCCGAGACCCACTTCGCCGTAGAAAGCGACCGGTTTGCGCTGGGTTGCTTTGAGAAACTCGTTCAAGTCCTTCGCTAACGTCATGCGCTGTTCGAGGAAGAGGTTGTGCGCCGAGATCGGCAGTAGTTCCGAGGGCGCGGAAAGGATCGCGTCGAGCAGCTTGCGCGCTTCTTCGAGTTTGCCGGTCGCGACTTTCAAACGGACGAGGTGGTAAGCGATAGTCGGATAAGCCGGGTCGTCGGGTGCGATCTTCTCCGCCGCGCGCATCAGTTCGGCGAGCTTCGGCGATGACGCGTCTGCCTTTGTGAGTGCGGCCACGAGCCACGCGTGC
The DNA here is from genome assembly GCA_036503085.1 of Pyrinomonadaceae bacterium. Lineage (GTDB taxonomy): Bacteria > Acidobacteriota > Blastocatellia > Pyrinomonadales > Pyrinomonadaceae > PSRF01. Next base: position 1,957 of record DASXXL010000561.1, read on the forward strand.
GAATCGGTGTCGCGCCATTTCGCGAGCGCGCGGACGTATGTGGCGGGATCGGGTATTTGCAACGTCAGGATCCAGTCAGTGAGATCGGTGGCGTGGAAAAATTCAGGCACCATACTCGGCGCGAGTTTGCCGCACTCGTAATTACAACCTTCAAACTGCGACATGCCGCCCATGCCCCATTTCCGGTTTGGACTCATCTTCCACTTCCTGTTGTCCAGCGCCGATTGATACGAGTCTTTCACTTCTTTGATCTCGTCCGGGGTAAGCGGGCGACCGAGCTTCTCTTCGAACGCGGCGAGGACTTCCGACTCCGGCGTATCGGGTTTGAAGTCCTGTGAAATGTATCTGTCAATACTGCCGTCGGGCTTCGTTAGGTGGGAGAGCACGGTGATCAACTCGCCGCGTTCAACTTTCTCGTAACGTTCCCGCGAAGCCTTCCAATCCGGATTCTCGGGCGGCTTCTCTCCCGCTGCCCTCTTTCGCTCCTCTTCGGCTTTCAGGATCCGCGATTCGAGTTTGTCGACGAGCCAAACGTAGTCGATCAGATCCTGGCGCAGGTTGTCGTCGCTGCCCGCGGCAAGGAGTTGGCCGAGTTCTACGACTCGCTCTTCGGGACGTAAGTGATACTTCACCAGAGCGAAAAGTTTTCGTGAGGCGTTCGCAAACTTGCCGCCTGCCAAGATCAAGGTTTGCAGATGAGTCTCAGCTTGCTCGTAGATCTCGCGTTTCTTCGTTTGGTCTTCAGTAAGGCTGGCTTGGCGTACGAGCGTGCGACCGATGAGATAAGCGGCGAGATTGCTCCACGGCGAGTCGGTATCGGCCGCGATCTGCTCGAAGCGAGTGCGCGCCTCGTCGAAGTGCAACGAATAAAAGTATGCGGCAGCGAGCTGATAAGCACGATCCTTGCGCAACCATGTTGGTTTGTCGTCGCCGACTGGGGCTGGTATGTGTGAACCGATGGCGCAGTTCTCGAAAACCGTATCTTGCGCTTCGAGCCACAACTTTACGTTTGCGTTGTCGGCGCCGTAACTCGCGGCGCGATCCTTCAGAGTTTCGGTCGCGACTTCGAAGGCGTTCGGCGTACAGTTCGGGAAAAAGTCGTAACTGCCGCCGTCTTCTCGCTCCGTATAAATCTGCGGCAGCTTCTGATCTTCGCCAAAAAGTTCCTTACGCGTTTTGACCCACGCTTTGACTGCGTCGATCGAGTCTTCTTCCGGCGCGGTTCCTTTCAGCGCCTTGAGCAACTCTTGTTGCTCGTCCCCGGTGAACGAGCCGCCGTTGAGGTAACGGTAGGCAATAACGAGAGTCTTGCGTCCGAGCGACGGCCGCACGATACCGATCTTGCCGCCGGTGAAATCTGTAAACGGCAGGTCCGGTGATTCTTTGAAGACGAAGATTGGCTCGGTGGGCCATGGACCACAGCCGATCGCCGGAGCGGCATAGTTGAGCAGCAGCAGTGCAACCATGCCGATGGCGAAGGCGCGACGTGGGAGTTTCATTGATGCACCTCTTGTTGCAGCACGGAGATGTCTGTCTCGGTCCACGGACGCACATTGAAGATGTATTTGCGGCGCGAACGATCGAAGTTGATTTCTATGGGCTCATCCAGGGCGATGCCGTAACTGCGGCGGCAGAGCGGTTCGCGAAAATCATTGCCGGAGCTGAGGTAGGTTTTGATCGCGTGGCTGTCGGCGCCCATGCGGAAGATCATCGGCACCGCTTCGTCGACTGGTAAATCGTCGAGCCAGCGATCGCCGACGCAAAACGAAGCGAGAGCAGTCATCGATAACGGCATGTTGTCGGGCAGCCTTTGTCTTAATTCTTTCAGCAGATCTCGATAGAACTCGCGCTCTGAACGGGCGGCGTCGAAGTCGATTTGAATGGCGGCGACGTTGCGCAGTGACGCGGTTTTTAGCACGAGATCGAGGAGCTTCTGTTTTTGCGTGGCGCTGAGCGCGCTCGGCAGGCCGGTTGTTTTTTGTGACTCGATACGCGTAACGGCGATGAGTCGTGTGTCGGGTTTAACTTTCAAAGGCTGCCGGCGCGGCTTGTACTCGACATCGTCGTTCTTCAGGACCAGCGTCTGTGCGAGAAACGCGACGGCAAACTTTTGCGAATCTAAAAACTCGAGTTCTTCCGGCCGCTCCCACGCCCAGAGGATCTGGCTCGGAAATTGGATCTCGTCGAAGCGATTGCGCGTCTCGGCTTTACTACGGCAGGAGATGATTGCGGTGAGTGGCACGACGGCGAGCATCAGACTGACGACTTTCAGTTTCCAACTCATTAACTTGAACTTGAGTACTACGCGGTCCTTATTTTGGTTCTAACCGCTTGGAATCATAGCGTAGCCCCCTCAGTCGCGAGCAGTGGAAACCACGGTTTTGTTGGTTCGGGTTGTCGGGCGAAATAGAACGCCGCGGATTTCCATATCTACTGAAGCAAATCTCGACGACAGGAAGTGAGAATCCCCCAATGCCGGAAGAAAAAGCCCGACTCGTGCTGAACGTCTTTGATGGGACCAGGCGGCCTATTAGTTCAGACGTCAACATCCTCGTGACCTTGCGTGACGGCACTCCACGCGAAATTCATAGGGACCATCATCATGGTCCATCGATTCCGTTTTCGGTGCCGTTCTTCAACAACTTCGGCGACAACTACACCGTTATCGCTTTCGCGGATCACCATCGACAGGTGGGATTTCATCCGGTCAGGGTGAGCAAAGACGCGGAACAGCAGATTGATTTAATGTTGTTGCCGAGCCGTACACGCTTTGATTTCAGTAGCGCGTCGTGGGACCAACTCGGCGCGAATCACGCGGAGTTGCAGAACCTGTTGGCGGCGGGAAGTGCGGATTCGTCTGTAGCCGAGGCGCGCTACAACCATTTGATGGATGTGCAGCCGAAGTCTCTGGCGTGTCTGCTGAACATAAGTACGGCGATGGCCCAGGTGAATTTCTCCGACGGGACTCCCTTTCGCTATCTGAAACGACTGTTATGGGACGGAGACTTCATTCGGCAGGACCGGTTCTTCGCGTTTGCGGACGTGTCGTTGCTCGATGAAGTGAAGCGCGCGGCGGGGGAAGGAAAGTTTACGCGTGAGCCACTGCAGGACCTCTTTCATCCGGGGGCGACGGTGAGTTACAAACAAAACCAATTCGGCGAAGCAAACCTGCAACTGAGTTTTCACGAACACGACGCTCTGGAGATCGACGGCGTGAACTGCATGAAGGTTGAAGTGGACATCGATTACTTCGAAGACCCACTCGCGCACGCGTTGTTGGAGGTAATACCGAACCACTTCCGTGGTCCAACCGATCCGATCCAAGCCTACGTCCTGCGCTGGATGGCCGGCCGCCACGCGCAGCTACCGCCCTTCGAGCCTCCCTACACGATCGAAGCAGCGGCTGTGTGAGGTTGAACTAGTCACGGTTTCAGATAATCCCGTGGCTCGAGATGAGTCAGGTCGCGTTCGCCGCAACTTCACCCGTGTTGCGGCGCGGCGTATTTGCCGCCCCCAAACCCGCGCATGCTACACTGGCGGAACGCACGTCTTTCACTCTATGTGCCCCTGTAGCTCAACGGTTAGAGCAGCAGACTCATAATCTGTTGGTTCGGGGTTCGAATCCCTGCGGGGGCACTAAAGAAAGTGCATGTCCGAGCAGTTCTGGAATACCCACTCCTGAATGCCATTCACTGTAAGCGTAAAACAACATCTAGAGATTAGACTCTTTCCGCATGATAAAAACTCTGGCAACGTGGTTGTGAGAAAGTAACTTAGTGAGGCATATTAGCGAACCACAGCACTGCTTCCGACCAGCGAAATGATCAGCTACTAATGTGCTGTGGACAGACGACAAATCCGCGAGGTCTCATAATTCCTACCATCGTTCGGATGAGTTGCCGCAACACACTCAGTTTAACTGGAGATTCTCAACATGCCCGTCCCAAGCTTCCAGACCTTAATGCTTCCTGTACTCAAGTTCGCCTCCGATGGTGAGTCGCATACGCTTGCCGAGAGTGTCGAACAAACGACTGAACTCTTCCGGCTTTCAAATGACGAACGAGCAGAGGTACTTCGAGGCGGACATAACAAGTTATACAACCGAGTTGGTTGGGCAGCGACCTATCTAAAAAAGGCGGGCTTGCTAGAGGCTATGGGACCGGGACGTTTTCGAAT
>DASXXL010000562.1:0-1587 GCA_036503085.1 Pyrinomonadaceae bacterium
GTCGGTGTAAATCTGATTTCCCTTGACATCGACAGCGGCGACGCGCGTCAGCGGACCTTCGTCCACCTGAAACGTGATGATCAGATTGTCCGCGTTGACTGAGATGCCCTGGAGCACCTGGGCTTTCGCTTGCCGGTAACCGAGATCGCGCATGAACGCCTCGATCGTGCGCCGATCCTGTTCCAGCAGCGTGAGGCTCGTGTAACCGCGGCCGTAGCCGAGCCACGGAATCAAACCGATCGCACTTGCCTTCTGCGACTTCAGGTTTGCAGCGATGTCGTCGTAACTGAGCTTGTTCGTGCCCGTGATGCGAATGTCAGTCAAACGAAAACGACGACCCCGCTCCACGTCGTATTCGATATCGATCGTGTGGCCCGCGAGCAGAGTCGGATTCAGATTCTGGCACAGCTCGTCAGTGCCGTTCGGCCCCATGTCCGCTGGCGGATTATCGACGCGACAAACGTTCGTCACTTCGGCAAAGAAATAACCGTCTTCCTGAAGCTTGTTGCGAATGCGACGCGCGCCCTCGACGATGGCGGAGTAATCGATGTTGCCTTCGCGTTTGACCGGCAACAGATCGCGTTGCGTCTTGTCGCTGAGCTCGTAGTTTTTGACCGTGACATTGACCTTCGGTCCGACACTGCCGGTCAAGTAAATCCTCACCACGTTCTTGTCAGTGTCGCGTTCAACGCGCGCGTCTTCGAGCACGGGTGAGAGATAGTTCTGCGCAATCAACGCGTCGCGGATCTTGCGCACGTCGTCCCCGAGTGCATCGCGCGTGAACGGCGCCTGCGGTTGCAGCGTCAACGTATTCCGCACAGTCGAGACATTGAACCCCGTGATCTGAATATCAAACGACTGAACGTGCGCCTGCTCGCCGGGCGTGACGCGGTAAGTTAACGTCTCGCGCACGCCGCGCGGGCCGAGTTGCTCGACCGGATCGACAGTCGCGTTGAAGTAACCGCGGTCACGCAAGTAGACGAGGATCTCGTCCGCATTTTGCAGGACTATTTGTTTCGAGAGACGAGTGCCGGGTTGGACGAAGTTTAAGCGGGCGCGCAGTTCGTCGACGGAGATTGGTGTTCCAGTGACCGGACCAAGCTCGATGTGCACGTCGCCGATCTGCACCTGCCGTTGGACCACGAAGCGGAGCCGAACGGGACCGGTGCGCGGTGTGCCTTCCTCGATCACTTCGACGCGCGCATTGCCAACGCGACCGGAATCGAACAGCGCCTGTAGCGAGTCTCGCACGCGCACGGCGGAGAATTGCGTGTTCGCCGCGACCTTCAATAACGCCTGCAACTCGGCTTGCGTGTTCGGATCCGCGCCAGCGCCTTCGATGACGACTTCAACGCCGCTGATTTGCCGCCCTTCGTAGTCTTCGATTCTCGCGTCTTTTGCTGGACTACCCGCCGCATTCCCCACGAACGCGAGGGCAAACACAGCGACCAGCAGGACAATGAGCAGCAGTCGAATCTTAGGCGCCTCCGGCAACAATTCCCTCACGTACCCCTTGTTCAAAATCGCTTGCGAAAACGAATCTCAAAACTGAAATTATTCGTCCGCGCGGTCAGTCTGCGCGTCGAC
>DASXXL010000563.1:0-3472 GCA_036503085.1 Pyrinomonadaceae bacterium
GCGCCCAGGCGCGCTCGTTGTTGATTTCGCTCTCGACCGACGCGCGCATGTTCAAAGACCAAACCCTGCGCGCGCGATCACTCGCACGCATCGCCGACGCACTCTGGCAAGCGGACGCGGAGCAAGGCCGGCTGATGTTTCGCAAAGCATGGGAAGCCGCCGAGTTTGCCGATCAGGAAAGCGACCGCAAACTCCAGCAGGAAATGGAACAACAGAAAGCAAAAACCGGCGGTAGTTTCGCTATCAGTCTGCCGCCGAACCTGCGTCGCGAGGTCTTGCGACTCGCCGCACGACACGATCGTGCGCTCGGCGAAGAGTTTCTCGAAAAACTAAAAACGCAAAAAGCGGACGCCACGAGTGGCCCGCCGCGACAACTGGGCCGCTTGAATGAGGCGCTAAGTCAACGCTTGAGTGTCGCCAGAGAATTGCTTCAGGCGGGTGAGATGGAACGCGCGCTTGAGTTTGCCGCACCGGCTCTCACAACCGTAGGCATCGATTCAATAAACTTTCTTTCGGATCTGCGCGAGAAGAGTCCCGCAGCGGCTGATGAACGTTACGCGGCGTTGCTGAGTGCATCCGCCAACAATCCACAAGCCGACGCGAACACGGTGTCGCTGCTTTCATCTTACATCTTCACGCCGCACCTCTTTCTCACGATCAGCGGCAACGACGGTGTGAGCACCTCGCAGATGGCGTCGAAGATAACGCCGGCTGATGTATCGCCTGCCTTGCGTAACGCCTTTTTTCAAGCGGCCAGCAGCATCTTGTTGCGACCGCTCCCAGCGCCGGGACAAGACCAAGCTTCAGCAACCGTACAAGGAAGGTATTTCGTCATTAAAAGATTGCTGCCGTTGTTCGAGCAGTTCGCGCCGTCGGAAATGGCCGAGTTGCTGCGAACACAATTGAACACACTGAATGCCGTCGTTCCCGAGCAAGCACGTGGTGATGACGAGTCCTATACCCAAGGTTTGCGACCCGAGAAGCCGGCCGAAGAACGGGAACAGTCATTACTCGATCGTGTCGACCGAGCAAAAACCGCCGAAGAGCGCGATGCACTCTACATCCAATTGGCGTACATGGCGGTCGCGCAGGGCGACATGAAAGCGCGCGATTACGTCAGCAAGATCGACGACCTCGAAACACGCAAACAGGCTTACGCTTACATCGATGCGTCACTCGCCCTGTACGCAGTGTCGAAGAAGAAGACGGATCAAGCGTTGGAATTGGTGCAGAAGGGCGAACTGACGCATCTACAAAAAGCATGGATTTTGAGTCAGGTTGCGAAGCTCATCGCGCCTACCGACAAAGACAAAGCGTCTGAGTTGGTCGAAGAAGCCGCCGGCGAAGGGCGTCGCATCGAGCCCTCGGATCCAGCGCGGGCCCAGGCTTTAACCGCCGTCGCAAACGCCTTGAAAGATGTCGATCCGGCTCGCGTTTGGGACGCAACGTTCGAAGCAGTGAAGGCGGGTAACTCGGCCGAAGGATTTACCGGCGAGGATGGCCGGATGATCTTGAAGTTTCAGAGCAAGAACCAATCTTCGATTCGCACCAGCACTGTCGCGGAATTCGATCTCGAAGGAATTTTTCGCGAGCTCGCGAACCAGGACTACGATCGGGCAGTGGAACTAGCGCGCGGTTTTGAAGCTGAAGGTCCGCGCGCAGTCGCGACCATCGCCATCACGCGCGCCATACTAGAGAAGAAACAAACAACGGCGAAGAATTAAGAGTAGATATTCATCGGGCGCGTGAGCAGCGCCAACGGATCGTCGACGTTCAGCGCCTCGCGTACATAAAACGGCTCGCCGGCTTCGACGCCAATCAGCGAGCCGAAGTAACGCATCCGCACTTCGATTTCAGCTAAGAAGCCACTCGCGCTGATGCGCGTCTGCGGCTCCTCCGATTTCGGGTTGTAAAACTGCGACGAGTACGCGCGAATCGCCGCCATCTTCTCGTTCACAAATCCCGACACGTCAACCACGAACGACGGCACGATCCGCCGCGAGAAAAGTGAGTGCATGATCGCGGGCATCGGCACCGGCGCGAGTCCCGACTCTTCATCGTAACGGCCCATCGAAGCGAGTCGCGCGGCTTGCCGCACGATGATCGACGTATTCGCGTGATCGGGATGTGGATCGTCCTCGTGCGTTGTCAGCAAAACTTTTGGCTTGTGTGTTCGCAGCACACGCACGAGCGCGATTCGTGCGACTTCTGTCGGCGAAACATGACCGTCCGGCTGCTCCAGGTTCACCCGCGCATCGAGCCCGAGAATGCGCGCCGCATCGGCCGCTTCCTGCGCGCGAATCTCGGGAGTGCCGCGCGTGCCCATCTCGCCCCGGGTCATATCGCACACACCCGTGTGATAACCGCGTGATTTCAGTTTGAGAAGTGTCCCAGCGACCGACAACTCCGCATCGTCGGGATGCGAAAAAATTGCGAGTACATCGAGTTGGACCGCAGCGGAGTTCATAACGCGCTTAGCTTACTGCGTGAGTCGCTCTTTTGTCATGGCACTTGAATTGAAAGAAGAAAACTCATGGTACTCCTCTTCCTGTTTCTACTTCAGTTTACAGGCACGGACGATCAACTGCTCGAAGCAGGTCGAGCCGCAACGCTGAGAAAACAGACTGCGACCACGAACGAGCTGAAGGTCGTGTCTTACAACATCCGCTGGCGTGGCGGCGCCGAACTAAAGCGTCTCGCGAAACTGCTGCACGAAGATCGGGAGGTTGGCGGCGCGTCGATCCTTTGTCTGCAGGAAGTCGATCGAAAAAAGAAGCGCACCGGTAACAGCAACACCGTCAAAACACTCGCCGACTCTTTGGGAATGCACTACGCGTGGGCGGCGCCGCCGGCTGCGAAACTGGGCGACGAAGAAGAGACGGGTGTGGCGATTCTCAGTGTCTATCCACTGGCGGAGGTGAAGCGAATTGTCTTGCCAAATGCTGGTCCCGGTCAGCGGCGTCGCGTCGCGCTCGGAGCGACGCTCGAAATCGATGGACGTAAGTGGCGCATCTATTCTGTTCACGCAGAGACACGAATTCCGCTCGACAAGAAAATGGAGCAGTACAAGGCAGTCCTGGAAGACTTGCACCGCTTCCCGGCGGATACGCCCGCGATCGTGATGGGCGACTTCAACACGTGGGAGCCGAACGCCGGGGGTAAGACGGCCAAACTGTTTATGAACGCCGGACTACAAACACCGTTCGACGGGCAGAAAACATTTCGCCGCCGGGTGTTGTTCCTGCCGATCGAACTGCATCTTGACTGGGTTTGGTTGCGAGGTTTGGAAGCGACGGGTCATGGTGTGGACCGTCAGATTGAAGTCTCCGATCACTTTCCGCTATGGACGGTCGTGAGGCCGATGGCGCTTGCAACTAAAAAGTAACTCGCAACAAGTGTCGATGGCACTTGATATTGGACCCTTAGTCGTGTCAAAAAGTAAGCGATGATATGCCGTAACTGCGATCGCCCT
>DASXXL010000564.1:0-2380 GCA_036503085.1 Pyrinomonadaceae bacterium
ATATTAGACCAGTAAACGCTTTTTAAGCAATGACCTGGGACCGCAGGCGTCTCGCCTGCCAGTTGTGATTGGCGCGCTGCTCATACATTGCAGGCGAGACGCCTGCGGTCCCAGGTGATTCTGAGACAGGTCGCAGATGAAAGCCAAAGTTTATGTAAACCTCAAGGCCGGCGTGCTCGATCCGCAGGGCAAAGCCATTCAACACTCGGTCGAGCTCCTCGGCTTTTCCGGCATCGAAGATGTGCGCCAGGGTAAGTATTTTGAGATTTCGCTCGATGATTCAGTCGACCAACAGCGCGCGCGTGAGTCGGTCGAGAAGATGGCGCGCGAGGTTTTGTCGAATCCCATAATCGAAGACTACCGCGTGGAGATAGAAGCGTGAAGTTTGGAGTAATTGTTTTTCCCGGATCGAATTGTGACCACGACGCCTATCACGTGATCTCGAAACACGTCGGCCAGCCGGTGGACTTCATCTGGCACCGCGACACGGATCTGAGCACGTACGACGCGGTCATCATCCCTGGTGGTTTTTCTTACGGCGACTACCTGCGGGCCGGAGCGCTCGCGCGGTTCTCGCCGGTGATGAACTCGGTGAAGAAGTTTGCCGAAAGCGGCCGATTCGTGCTCGGCATCTGCAACGGTTTTCAAATTCTCTGTGAAGCCGGACTGCTGCCCGGCGCGTTGATTCGCAATCGCGACCTGCACTTCATCTGCGAACACATTTACGTGCGCGTCGAAACGAACGACAGTCCGTTTACAAACGAGCTCCAACGCGGCTCGGTGCTCCGCATTCCGATCGCGCACGCCGAAGGAAATTACGTTTGCGACGACGCGACGCTCGCCGAGCTGCAACGTGAACAGCGCATCGTCTTTCGCTATTGCGACAAGGACGGCAACGTCACGGACGAGGCCAACCCAAACGGCTCGCGTGATAACATTGCGGGAATTTGTAACCGGGAACGCAACGTCCTTGGACTAATGCCGCACCCGGAACGCGCTTGCGAAGACCTGCTTGGATCGAGCGACGGGCGCGACATCTTTCGCTCGCTCGCGGCCACATTGGCAGCCGCGGTTTGAGAGCTTTAATCAATGAAACGAACATTACCTTTCATCATCATTCTCGTCGTGCTTGGCGCCGCAGTTGGTTCGGCGTTGTATTACACGCGCGCAACACCCGGCTCGAACTTTACGCCCGCGGATTCAGCAACAGCTTCAACAGCGCCCGCAAACACAGCAGCGCAACCGCCAGTCGTGACCGGCGCGCCGGGAGCCGATCCGCCGTACACACTCGGTTCGCCAAACGCGCCCGCACGGCTCGAAGAGTTTGGTGATTATCAGTGCCCGCCGTGCGGCATGTTTCATCCGATTCTTCAGCAGATGCACAAGGAGTTTGGCGACAAACTGCAAATCACGTTTCGTGAGTTTCCTTTGCCTGGTCACCAGCACGCGATCGCCGCCGCTTCAGCGGCCGAAGCGGCCGGACTGCAAGGCAAGTTTTGGGAGATGCACGATCTGCTCTACGAACATCAGAACGATTGGAAAGACAAGTTTGACGTGCGCCCGATCTATGAAGGTTACGCTCAACAGCTCGGTCTCGATCTCGATCGCTACAAACGCGACGTCTCCGGCGAAGCTGTCGCGCAACGGATCTTTCTCGATCGCAAACGCGGTGAGTCGCTTGGCGTGAGCGGCACGCCGACTGTGTTTCTCAACGGCCGTGAAGTGCCGTTTGCATCGCTGCCGGCGGAGAAACTGCGGCCGATTCTGCAAAACACAATCAATGCCGGCGGCAGATGAAGCTTTATGTCACAGCCGCGATTATTTCACTGTTAGGTCTTGCTGACGCTCTCTACCTCACCGTCGAACACGTAACCGGACAGAGTGTTCGCTGCACGATCGTCGCGGGCTGCTCGGAAGTTTTGAGCAGCCAGTATGCGGTGGTTGCGGGTGTACCGCTGGCGCTGATCGGCGCCGCCGCTTACTTCAGCGTTTTTAGTCTCGCGACGCTTCGTGCGTTCGGCTATCGCATCGCCGCGACGCTGCTCACGGCGCTCGTGCTGCTGATGTTTCTCTTCACTCTCTGGCTGATCTATCTCCAGGCTTTCGTGATTCACGCCTTCTGCCAGTTTTGCCTGTTCTCCGCCGCCGTGACGACCGCGCTAACGGTCATCGTGCTAATCGCGATACTCTCTAGACGAAAGACAACCTAGAACTTATGGAACAACCGACTGTCGCTGACATCTTTCGTCGCGCGCAGGCTGTGCGACGTGAACATTCCGATTGGACTATGGGCCAACTCAAGGACCAACTGGTCCTGGAGTTTTACGGCGCGCCGTATCCGCCCCTGCACAACTTGACGAATCCCGAGCAGGACGCGCGC
>DASXXL010000565.1:0-3552 GCA_036503085.1 Pyrinomonadaceae bacterium
TCCATCTGATAGACGAGTCCATCGAGACGGTTGCGCGCTTCGATCTCTTCGCGCTTGCGTGCGTCGTCGGCAGAGTGCGATTCGGCGTCCTTCATCATCTTGTCGATCTCTTCCTTCGACAAGCCGGACGAGGCCGTGATCGTGATCTTCTGCTCGCGACCGGTGCCCATGTCTTTCGCGGACACGTTCACGATGCCGTTGGCGTCGATGTCGAAAGCGACTTCGATCTGCGGCATACCGCGCGGCGCTGGTGGAATTCCGACGAGATGAAACTTACCGAGCGTGCGATTGTCGCCCGCCATCGGCCGCTCGCCTTGCAACACGTGAACTTCCACTGACGTCTGGTTGTCGGAAGCGGTCGAGAAGATCTCCGACTTCCGCGTCGGGATCGTCGTGTTTCGTTCGATCAACTTCGTGAACACGCCGCCGAGAGTTTCGATGCCGAGACTCAGCGGAGTAACGTCGAGCAACAGAATGTCAGTCTTCTCACCCGACAACACGCCGGCCTGCACGGCCGCGCCAATTGCGACGACTTCGTCCGGGTTCACGCTCTTGTTTGGCTCCTTGCCAAACATGTCTTTCACGATTTCCTGGACCTTCGGAATACGTGTCGAACCTCCGACTAGCACCACTTCGTCGATCTTCTTCGCATCGAGGCCGGCGTCCTTCAACGCCGTTTCGACCGGATTGCGGAGCCGCGACAGAATCGGATCGACCAACTGCTCGAACCGCGACCGCGTCAGTTTCATCGCGAGGTGTTTCGGGCCCGACTGATCCGCCGTTACGAACGGCAGATTGATTTCAGTCTCCATTGTGCTCGAGAGCTCGATCTTGGCTTTCTCAGCGGCTTCTTTCAGACGCTGCAACGCCATTTTGTCGTTCGAAAGATCGATGCCCTGGTCCTTCTTGAACTCTTCGATGATCCATTCGATCAGCCGCTCGTCGATGTCGTCACCGCCGAGGTGCGTGTCGCCGTTGGTCGACTTCACTTCGACTACGCCTTCGCCCACTTCGAGGATCGAGATGTCAAACGTGCCGCCACCGAAGTCGAACACTGCAATCGTCTCGTCTTTCTTTTTATCGAGACCGTATGCGAGCGCCGCCGCCGTCGGCTCGTTGACGATACGCATCACTTCAAGACCGGCGATACGGCCGGCGTCTTTGGTGGCTTGACGTTGCGAGTCGTTGAAGTAAGCCGGTACCGTGATCACGGCTTTGTCGACTTTCTGACCGAGATAGTCTTCAGCCGACTGCTTCATCTTCTGCAAAATGATGGCTGAGATCTCCGGCGGGCTCCACTCCTTGCCCCCCGCGCTGATTCGCACGTCGCCATTGCCCGCCCCCTGAACTTTGTATGGGACCTGCTTGATCTCTTCGGTAACTTCGTTGTACCGGCGTCCCATGAACCGCTTAATCGAGTAAACGGTATTTTCCGGATTGGTTACCGCCTGCCGCTTGGCCACTTGGCCAACAAGGCGGCTGCCGTCTTTGGTGAAGGCGACCACGGATGGTGTGGTGCGGCCACCTTCGGAGTTGGTAATCACGGTCGGCTCGCCGCCTTCCATCACCGCAACCACTGAGTTGGTTGTGCCAAGGTCAATTCCAATAATCTTGCTCATCTTTATTTATTCTCCTCGAGTTGAACGCCTGCACAATATAAAGCTTGAGTGCGTCGTTGTCAACTTTAATTGAGTGTGTTTCCCTCTGCGCGGCGGTCTTCGCGGCGGTCTTCGTTGACGAGTTTGGAGACGAAGAAGACGTAGTGAGCGCCGGAGAGGACGGCCAGGGCGAAGACTGTGGTGTAGATCGTGGGTAAATAGTAGCCGGTGCCGTAAGGGACGCTGGCGGCGAAGATGATGGCGGCGATGGCCACGATCTGGACGGTCGTGTTGATTTTGCCGAGCATTGAGGGCCGAAAACGGCGAAAGCCGGTGACAATGTTGATGGCCGCCGCGCCGACGAGGATGAAAACGTCGCGGCTGATCACGGCCACAGTCACCCAGAACGGCACCGGCAGATGCGACGGCACCGGATGCGGAAAGACGGCGCGCATTGATAGCACTACGAACGACGTCACGAGCATCAGCTTGTCGGCGATCGGGTCGAGGATTGTGCCGAGTTGCGACTTTTGGTCGAAGCGGCGCGCGAGCAGGCCGTCGAGACCGTCAGTAACGCCAGCCAGAACAAAGACGCCGAGGGCGTAGACGAACTTTTGGTAGAAGAGGAGCGAGACGAAGACCGGGATCAAAACCATCCGAAACACAGTGAGCAGGTTTGGGACGGTAACAATCCGAGATGACACGATAGCAGCAGTTATTTACTTCGCAATTCCAGTAAAGAGATTTCAGGAGGGCAACCGTAGCGGATGGGGAGCACGACTGTTCCCAAGCCACGATTAACGTAAATCTGCGTGTTTCCCTGGCGCCACAGTCCTTTGAGCAAACGTTTGCGCGGCCGGGCGGAGGCGCGTTCGCCGCGAATCGCGACCTGGCCGCCGTGCGTGTGACCGCTCAGGACGAGATCGATCGAAGCCCGCACGGCGCGCCGCAAAACTATCGGATTATGGGCCAAAAGCAGCTTCATCTCGTCTTCGCGCGCACCCGCCAGGGCGAGTGAAACGTCTTCCAAACCGACCATCGAATCGTCCACGCCCGCCAGCCAGAACGCTGCGCCATCTTTTTCGAAACGCATGCCTTCGTTGATCAATACGGTAATTCCTTCAGCGCGAAAAAGGTCGGTAATCAGGGCCGCGTCGGTCCAGTGGTCGTGATTGCCCAGCACGGCATAAACGCCAAAACGCGCCTTCAATTTGCCCATCATCTCGGCGCAGGGCGCGGCGTAATGACGCTCTTTCGAAATGTAGTCTCCGGTCAGCGCAATGATGTCCGGCTGAAGCCGATTCGCCGTTTCGACGGCGCGTTCGATCTGTTCGCGGTCGGAAAACGGGCCGTGATGAACGTCGGAAAGTTGGACGACGCGAAAGCCGTCGAACGCTTTCGGCAGGCGATTGAGCTGAATTCGCTTGTGCTCGATGGTGAGCATGTACGGCTCACTAAGCGCCGCGCGGGCGACGTGGGTCAGACTGAGAGCCAGGGAACGTAACGGAGTGTCAGTCCGCTTGGGGTCGCCATAAGGCGCGACACGTCCACGCTGGGTCCATCTGATAGGAGTCGCCATCTTTGTGTCTGGGGCTTTGACGCCCGGGGCGTCGTTAGTGGGGCGCATTATGCGACGTGTCTCGCCTGAATGCAAACTGAGAATGGAAATACATTTTCAGTGAGCTACTCTGCTTTGTGACATAATCGCCCAACCCAAAAAAGTATGGCTATCGAACCAGCCGCGCCGCACGACTTAGACCCGACCGTCCTAATCGGCGTGGCTGTGATGCTGGTCTGCGCGAAGATCGGCGGCGAAGTCTTCGAACGGCTCAAACAACCTGGCGTTTTGGGAGAATTGTTCGCCGGCATCGTCCTGGGCAGCCTCGTCCTCTTCGGCTTCACACGCGCCGAACCACTCAAGACAAACGCCACGATTGCGGCGCTTGCCGAACTC
>DASXXL010000566.1:0-2852 GCA_036503085.1 Pyrinomonadaceae bacterium
TCTCGTCGGCGAAATGCGCGATCACGAAACGATTGAAACGGCGTTGACCGCCGCCGAAACGGGCCACCTCGTACTCTCGACACTGCACACACTCGACGCCACCGAAACGATCACACGCATCGTGTCGTCGTTTCCGTCGCACCAGCAGAAGTCGGTGCGCATTCAGTTGGCCGGAATTTTGAAAGCGGTGATCTCGATGCGGCTCGTGCGCGCGGCGAAAGGCGCGGGCCGAGTGCCGGCGATCGAAGTGCTGGTCTCGACCGCGTTCATTCGCGATCACATTATCAACGAAGAAAAGACCTACCTGATTCGCGAAGCGATCGCCGCAGGCACTTCGCAGTACGGCATGCAGACGTTCGACCAATCGCTGTTTCACCTGCTGCAGCAGCGACTCATCACGCAGGAAGAAGCGCTGCACAACGCGAGCAATCCGGACGAGTTCAAGATGCGCGTGCAGGGCATCTACTCCGCCGACGACACACTCGCGCACATGACGACGCCGACGATTACGCCGCCGGCGCCAGTGCCTCCCTCGCCCACTACCGAACCCGAAAGCTTCTTCGCGAAGTATTAATTCACCCGCATGCGGCGCATCACGCGCACGCCGGAGCGCCAGTCTTCGTTGATGTCGAAGCGATAGATCTCGACGTCGCCGGCGATGCAGCGAGCGAGAGTCGCGAAAGACGGGTGCACGCGCAGCGTAGGCGCGACGAGATACACGAGCGGTGCTTCGTCTTTGATTGGTAAGTCGCCGAACAGCTTCGCGCGCTCGATGTGTCCGCGGCGTCGATGCGCTTCAACGCGGCGCCAGTAATCAGCGCCCTGCAACACGTGCTCGCGATCTTCGTAGACCTTCAACTCGATCACGACCAGTCTTCCGTCCTGTCGCAGAGCCAATAAGTCAATCGGCCGAATACCGAGTTTGCCGCCGCGCGCGGTGCGAAACTGCGCGTGCAACGGCGCGATGATCAGCCCCGGATCGAGTTTGGTAATGTCGCGCCGCAACAGCGACTCGAGCCACGCCTCCGCCGCCGAACGGTAAAAAGCGTGACGATGATCCGCGGCGTTCGCCGAGCGATACTCGCGCAGATCGCGTAACAAGTTTTCCCAATCGCGCCGCGTCGATTCATCGAGCAGCCGGCGACGTGCGGCGTCGAGCCCAAACCAAATGCGTTCGACACCGAGCAGCGAGCGGACGCGTGCGAACGGCAGTCCGAAGTAACGCAACGTCGCGCCGTGACGCGCGTGGACCACGTCGATCGCGTCCGGCGCTACCGCGACGATCGCGGCGGTTTGTGCACTGATCTCAGCCGCAGTAACAGGTGGAAACGGCGCGAGTTTCTTCTTCCACAAATCACGCCGGTCAAGACACCCGGCGCTCTTCAAATTCGCAAGCTCATCATCAACCGTGAACACGCGAATCGTGTTTCGCAAACTCTCGCGCAACAACGCGACGCGATACAACAACGGCTTCAGCAACTCTTCCGCAACGACGAGCCAGAGCTGTTCGATGTACGGCGGCTTGATACGATCGGCGGTTCGTTTGAACCACAACAGCGCCGCCGACAAGAACGCATCGACCGTCGCAGGATGGCCCGCCACCACCGGACCACAAACGGCGATTCGTGTTTGCTTGCGACGCAACACGATGCGTGCGTGGCGACCGGGTTGGCCCAGTCTCGTACCGGGACTCAAAGCGCAACGCTCGATTCGAGTCTCTGGTTGAAACGATGCAACTAGCCGTGCCAACCGATCGCAACGAACTTGCCGCGCGGCGCGGATCGTCGCCGTCACCGCATGAGCCGAAGCACGCGGCACCAACTCGATCACCTGCCGTTCCGCGCCCATCCTGCGCGACGCTTGCAGCAACAACATCTGCCCGTTCCACTGCCACCCGAGCACGCGCCACGAACGGCTTCCTCGCTCCGTCCAACACGAGAGCACCAACCGTACAAAAGCGACCGATATATCGATCTCGTCTCGTCGTAACGCGTACGTTTCACCGCGACCGGCGGTGCAAAACCACTCCGCATGTGAACGCAGTAGTGCCGCGATCTGTTGGCGTGCAGCCTCGATTGACGCAGGTGTCGTGAGGTTTTGAAACATGCTGTGAGGAAGCAACTCGACAAGATTTACAGAACTTACAAGATTCCAAAACCAAGCCAGGTCAGTAACTGTCTCTCGGTGCAGAAATACAGTCTTGTCACTTCTGAAATCCTGTCTACGTGTGCTTTGCGTAAAGACTTCTACCCTGTGCTACCATTTTTCGCAACTGAAATGAAGAACGTTTATCTCGCAGGCGCAGTAAGAACACCAATCGGAAAATTTGGCGGCACGTTGCAGTCGTGGACGGCGGCGGACCTGGGCACGGCGGTCGCGCAGGAAGCTTTGCGCCGCGCCAACGTAGCGGCAAATGAAGTTAACGATTCGATCTGGGGCTGCGCGCGCCAGGCCGGCGGTGGTCCAAACGTCGCGCGCCAGATCACTTTCCGCGCGGGCGTTCCCGAAACCGTGCCGGCGTTTACGGTCAACCAGGCGTGCGGCTCGGGTTTGAAGGCGATCATCCTTGCGGCGCAGGAGATCATGTTGGGCCGCGCCGACGCGGTGCTCGCGGGCGGCACCGAAAGCATGTCGCACGTTCCCTACTTCGCGGAAGGCGCGCGCTGGGGCATGCGCATGGGCAACATGCAACTCGTTGACGGCATGTATCGCGACGGTTTCAACGATCCGCTGTCGGGCCTGATGATGGGCCAAACGGCGGAGAAGCTCGCCCGGCAATATGAAATCTCGCGCGTCGAGCAGGACGAGTTTGCGTTGCGTTCACAACAAAGAGCCGAAGCAGCGATCAACTC
>DASXXL010000567.1:0-1530 GCA_036503085.1 Pyrinomonadaceae bacterium
GAAGAGAGTCGTGATCGCGGGGAGTGGACCGCTGTTGCTCGCGGTCGCCGCTTACCTGCGCGAACACGGCGCTAATGTGTTATTGATCGCCGAGCAAGCGTCTCGATCCCGGTTGATAAAATTCGGTTTGGCTCTCTTAAATGAAAAAGCCAAACGGCGCCACGTTCTTGAGCTCAAACGACGATTGCGCGGTGTGAAGTATGTGTCCGGTTGCTGGCCTGTGGAGGCGCACGGCGACCAAAAACTGACGAGCGTAACCTTGCAACATGGCAACAAACGTTGGCAGGTAGAATGCGATTACCTTGCGTGCGGTTTTCATCTCCTGTCTAACCTCGAACTAGCCGAGCTGCTCGGCTGCGAGATCGTAAACAGCGCGGTGAGCGTGGATGAGTTTCAGCAGACGAGCGTGCCGCACGTTTACGCCGCGGGCGAAACCACCGGCATCGGTGGGCTGGAGCTCTCGTTGATCGAAGGTGAGATCGCCGGGTTAGCTACGGCGAACAAGCGTGACGAAGCGCAGAAGTTGTTTTCCGTGCGGAAAAAACAGCAGGGATTTGCGCGGATCTTGAATGAGACGTTCGCGCTGCGTAACGAGCTAAGGGATCTAGTCACAAGCGACACGATCGTCTGTCGGTGTGAGGACGTTAATTTTGAGAGACTGAAAGCGCATGGTTCGTGGCGCGCGGCGAAGCTACAAACGCGCTGCGGAATGGGACCATGTCAGGGACGCGTTTGCGGTCCGGCAGTGGAGTTTCTGTTTGGTTGGCAGCCGGAGTCAGTCCGGCCGCCGGCGTTTCCAGTTCGCGTAGAAAGTTTAATGAGCCACAGATAAACACAGAGGACACGGATCAGAAAAAGAAAACGGAGCGAGAGTATGCAGATGAACTGGCGCGGCGTGATGCCCGCGACGACGACGGCGTTTGATGAAAACCTGAACATCGACCATGCGTTTGTAGCGAAGCACGCGCGCTGGCTCATCGACAGCGGCTGCACCGCGATCATCGCGCCGGGCTCGCTCGGCGAAAGCGCGACACTGAGCTTCGACGAGAAGATTGCTCTCTGGTTCACGCTCATCGACGCTGTTGGTGACCGCGTGCCTGTCGTGGCAGCGATTGCGGCGCTCAGCACCGCCGAGGCGATCGCGCTCGCGAAACGCGCCGCTGAAGTTGGTTGCAAAGGTCTGATGGTCCTGCCGCCCTATGTCTACAAGAGCGACTGGCGCGAGATGAAAGCGCACGTCCAGGCAGTGTTTCGCGCAACGAGTCTCTCGTGCATGCTTTACAACAATCCCGTTGCTTACGGCACAGACTTTTTGCCTGAGCAGATTCGCGAGCTCGCTGCGGAACACGAAAACTTCGCCGCAGTGAAGGAGTCGAGCACGGACGTGCGCCGCGTCACGTGGATCAAGGCGCTTGTCGGTGATCGACTCGACATCTCGGTGGGTGTGGATGATGCGATCGTTGAAGGTATCGCGGCGGGTGCGGTGGGCTGGGTGGCCGGACTGGTCAATGCGTTGCCGCGGGAGTCAGT
>DASXXL010000568.1:0-1812 GCA_036503085.1 Pyrinomonadaceae bacterium
CTTCGGGCACTGTTTCGACAGTGGGGGCTTGTTCTTCTTTACTCATTTACTTTTTCCGGGTATTCGCAGCCGGTTGGTGGGCTGCGTTTACGGCCCGCAAGGAACCGAGATGGACTTACGAGGCAGATGATAATCAGATACGGCCTTCCCGGCAAGCTTTGTTGAATTAATTCAAAACATAACTTCGCGGGCGCGGGGAAAAGCGGATGGTTGTGATGCAGGACGCCGGATTTTCAACGCGGAAAACACGCCGATAACGCGGACGGCGCTGGCATGGACGTTGCTCCCCTGCCATACGACTCGATTCAGATTCAACAAAGGAGACGCGGTCATGCTTTGGACAATAATAGTGATTTTGTTGGTGCTGTGGCTGCTGGGATTGATTGGGCACGTTGGCGGCAGCTTGATTCACCTGCTCCTGGTTATCGCGGTGGTAGTTTTGATCATCAACCTCGTAACCGGCCGTCGCGCGGTCTAGCCATTCACTACGCGGACGTGAGGTCGCTGTTGGCCGGGCCTTGATAGACTCGGCCATCGGCGCGGTATTTCGATCCGTGGCACGGACAATCCCAGGTCTTCTCCGTCGAGTTCCACGCAACGACGCAACCGAGGTGTGGACAAACCGCCGAACGCTTGTGGACCACGCCGCCTTCGTCGCGATAAACCGCAAGCTTCGATAAACCTTCGCGCATAATCGCGCCGGCGCCGGGCTTCAATTCATCGACAGACTTGATCTCGCCCGCGGTGACGTAGTCTGCAAACTGCTCCGCGACATTGATGTTTTCGCCCGCGTACTCCGCGAACGCGCGCAACGTGATCCGCGACGGGCTGTAGAGATCTTCCCACGGGTTCTTTCGCCCTTGCAGCAGGTCCGTTAACAACATGCCGGCAATCGTGCCGTGCGTCATACCTTGGCCCGAGTCGCCGGTGGCGATGAATACGTTGTCATCGTCGAGCGGATTGTGGCCGATGAACGCGATCCCATCGACGGGCTCCATCACCTGTCCCGACCAGCGGAAATCCACTTCACCGACTTGCGGCCAGCGCTCGCGCGTCCACTGCTCGAGTCGCCCGAACCGTTCCATACCATCATGCTCCTGGCCGGTCTTGTGATCTTCGCCGCCCACGATCAGGATGTCTTCACGATCATTGTCTTTGGCGGGTTGCAGACGAACGTAGTGATACGGATCCGGCGTGTCCCAATAGAGCGCACGCGTCACCGATCCCTTCGGCACGCGCATTCCGATCACATAAGTCACGTACGGCGCTTGTTTCGTGTGAATCGCGACACGATCGTTGACGGGCGTGTTCGTCGCCACCACGATCACGTCGCACCTGACTTTGCCGCCAGAACTTGTTTCGACCGACGCTTCATCCCCACCAGTAAACTTGGTCGCGTGGGTCTCGCTGAAAATGCGTCCGCCGTTACGCGTGAACGCGCGCGCCAGGCCGGTTAGATAGTTGAGCGGGTGAAACTGTCCTTGTTGCGGGAAGCGCAACGCCGGACCAGTGTCAAACGTTTCGATCGGCGCGCGTGCGACCATCTCTACGTCGACCAGGCCGGCGCGATGCGACGCGGCCAATTCGTCTTTGAGTACGTCTGTCGACTCACCCGGCGGTACGAAGAGATAACCGTCGAGTCGGACGAATTCGCAATCGAACTGTTCTTCACGACAGATCTGTTCGATCTTGTTTATTGCCGCCGTGTGGCTCGCGGCGATGAGACGCGCACCATCCGCGCCGTGCAGTTTTACCATCTCGACGTAACGATCGTCAAAAGCGTTCGTCAGATGGGCCGTGGTGCGCCCGGTC
>DASXXL010000569.1:0-2872 GCA_036503085.1 Pyrinomonadaceae bacterium
CTGTTCTGCTGATCACTGTTGACATCGGTGAGCACCGGCAGCTTGCGCAACTGTTGCAGCAAGAGCGGTCCCCACTTGACGAGATCGTCGAGGTTTTCACTCTGAATCGTGTACTGGTACTGCGCGTTACCGCTTCTGCCGCCGACACGCAGATCCTGCGTAGCCTGTAAGAAAACCGAAGCGCCTTCGACCTGCGCAAGTGGGCGACGCAAACGCGCGATCACTCCATCAGCGCCGATCTTGCGCTCTTCGAGCGGCTTCAACGCGATAAACATGCGCCCCGTGTTCGTCGTCGTGCCGCCGCCGCTGCCAGTGAACGCCACGACGTTCGCCACCGCTGGATCCGCTTTGATGATGTCGACGAAACGCGCCATCCGCTGCTTCATCGCCTGGAACGACGAGTCCTGCGCGCCTTGAATCCCGCCGGCCAAACGTCCGGTGTCCTGCTGCGGAAAAAATCCCTTCGGCACCATCATCAGCAGGTAAACGTTCAAACCGATCGTCAACAGCAAAATGAGCAGGATCGGCGCGGGATGTTTGAGCACCCACGTCATGCCGTGCTCGTAACCGCGCAGCGTCCAATCGAACACACGCTCGCTCGCGCGATAGAGGCGGTTGTGTTCGCGCTGATGTTTCAGCAGCCGCGAACACATCATCGGCGTCGTGGTCAACGACACCACGAGCGAAACAACGATCGCGACCGAAAGCGTCACCGCAAATTCGCGAAACAGGCGGCCGACGATGCCGCCCATCAACAGCAACGGCGTGAAGACCGCGACGAGCGAGATACTGATCGACAGCACCGTGAAGCCGATCTCTTTCGCGCCGAGCAGCGCGGCTTGCATCGGCCGCATTCCCTGCTCGAGATGCCGCGTCACGTTTTCAATGACGACGATCGCGTCGTCGACTACAAACCCGGTCGAGATCGTCAGCGCCATCAACGACAGGTTGTCGAGGCTGTAGCCGCAGAGATACATCACGCCAAACGTGCCGATGAGTGAAACCGGCACAACGACCGCGGGAATCAGTGTCGTGCGCGGGCTTCTGAGAAACACGAAGACCATGAGAATGACGAGCACAATCGAGATGACGAGCGTGCGTTCCACTTCGCGCACCGAAGCTCTGATCGTCGTTGTCTGATCCGACATCACGCCCAGATCAATCGCCGACGGAATCGAAGCTTTGAGTTGCGGTAACGCGGCGCGAACGGCGTCTACCGTGTCGATGATGTTTGCGCCCGGCTGACGGAAGACGATTATGAGCGCACAGCGCTTTCCGTTTGCCAAACCGGCGGATCGCAGGTTCTCCACTGAGTCCTGCACGTTTGCGACGTCTGACAACCTGATCGCCGCGCCGTTTTGATAACCGACGATCAGCGGCTTGTAATCGACCGCTTTCAACAACTGATCGTTGGTCGCGAGATCGGTAGTCGTGTTGTTGTCGGCGAGCTGGCCTTTGGCGAGGTTCGCGTTCTGCTGGCTCAGCATCGCGCGCACGTCTTCGAGACCGAGACCGGCCGCGTTCAATTGCGTCGGGTTTATATCGACGCGCACGGCCGGCAGCGAACTGCCGCCGACAACGACCTGCCCCACGCCGGGAATTTGCGAGAGCTTCTGTTGCAGCACCGTCGAAGCCGCGTCGTAGAGTTTGCCCTGATCGTAAACGTCCGAGGTCAGCGCCACGATCATGATCGGCGCGTCCGCGGGATTCACTTTGCGATAAGTCGGATTGTTTGGCAGGTTCGCCGGCAGATAACCGCGCGCGGCGTTGATCGCTGCTTGCACGTCGCGCGCGCCGGCGTCGATATCGCGGCTGAGATCGAATTGCAACGTGACGCTCGTCGAACCGAGATAACTCGCGGAAGTCATCTCGGTCACGCCGGCGATGTGGCCCAACTGTCTTTCGAGCGGCGTCGCGACTGACGACGCCATGATCACGGGGCTCGCGCCGGGAAGATTTGCCTGCACGGAGATCGTGGGAAAATCGATCTGCGGCAGCGGCGACACCGGCAAAAGCTTGAACGCCACTGCGCCCGCGAGCGCGATGGCGACCGTCAACAACACCGTGGCCACCGGCCGGTGAATGAAGGGCGACGAAAGACTCATGACGCCTCGGTGGTCCGTTCGGTGACCGGCACGCGCTTGCTGCGAAACGAAGAAAGCTTGCGGGCGGCGGCGTCGAAAAAGAGATAGATCACGGGCGTCGTGTAAAGCGTCAGTAACTGGCTCAACAGCAAACCACCGACGAGCGTGATGCCGAGCGGGCGACGTAACTCCGATCCGGTCCCGCTTCCGAGCGCAAGCGGCAACGCGCCCAACAACGCCGCCATCGTCGTCATCATGATTGGGCGAAAGCGCAGCAGACACGCCTGGTAGATCGCTTCTTCAGGCGGCTTGCCGTCGTGGCGTTCGGCGTCGAGCGCGAAGTCGATCATCATGATCGCGTTTTTCTTCACGATGCCGATCAGCAGGATGATGCCGATGATGGCGACGACCGTCAGTTCCGATCTGAAAAGCAGGAGCGCGAGGATCGCGCCCACGCCCGCGGACGGCAGCGTCGAAAGGATCGTGAGCGGGTGAATGTAACTTTCGTAAAGCACGCCGAGTACGATGTAGACGGTGATGATCGCAGCGAGAATCAGCAGCGGTTCGTTCGTCAGCGACGCCTTGAAAGCCTGCGCGGTCCCCTGGAATGACGCCTGAATCGACGCCGGCATGTTCAGTTCTTTTTGCACGCGCTCGATCGCGTTCGTCGCTTCGCCGAGCGACGCGCCGGGACTCAGATTGAACGACACCGTGACAACGGGAAACTGTCCCTGGTGATTGATCGCGAGCGGCGCCGTGCCGGATTCAAAGTGAGCACACGTGCTCAG
>DASXXL010000570.1:0-3676 GCA_036503085.1 Pyrinomonadaceae bacterium
GTCGATGCCGCTTTGGGCCACTGCAAGCAAATGCGAGTCATTCGGCATCTCTTCCGATTCGGCGTCGGGAAAGTCGCTGAGCAGCGCGTAGAAGATGCGCGGGTCCTGGTTGGCGAGAAAGTGGACCTCGAGTCGTTCGACAAGCTCCGTCACCTGCGACTCGCTGAAGAAGATCGTCGGTACGACAACGAAGCTTGCGGCGTCTTCCGGAATGCCGTTCGTGGTTGCGATTCGCGGCAGCAGACGCGGTGGAAAGAAGTGTGTGACGTCCCAGTTGATGACTGTGAGTGCGAGGTCGCTCGCGGGAACGAGTCCGATGATCGCGGTGACGACGAGGAGGATCCAGTTCGCGCCGGCGAAGTACATGGCGCTGAGCAGCAACACGAGCACCAGGATCATGAGCAAGACGATCGTGCCGAGATACCCTGACGTCGTGTGTCGCAGCATCCAGCGGCGGAGTCTGTCCGCAAATGTCGGCCGGTAGCGGAACTTCGCTTCGAGCTGCGGCAATCCGCGATCGATCAGGTAATACCCGACATGTCTTTGTGCATCTTCGGCATCGTGAGCATCGGTGGCGAGTTGGACCGCGGCCTCGCCCACGTCCAGTTCGTTTGCGCGCGTTCGTTTGCTGATACGTTCGACGACGTGGCGATAACGGTCGCGTGAAGCAAACTCCATTCGCGAATAGACGCCCACCGGATCTTTGCCGAGCACGGGTTCGATCAGGCTGACTTTTTCGAAGAAGTCGTTCCAGTCGAGCGTCGAGAGCAGACGCATGCTGGTGATGGTGTTGCCGACGGTCACTTGCGCGGCAGCCTGGCGCTGGTGTTCGTTGTGAATGACCTGCTCGACGCTCGCGCCTTGCCGGCTCAGGTGCTTTTCGAGCCAATCCATCACGGGCATGACGGAGGGATGTTGTTCGCGCAGACGTTGGACCAGTTCGACCACGAAACTCTGCGGCATCTCCTCGCGCTTGCCGAGACGTTCGCTGACGTACGTGTTGATGACCGTGGGATTGATTGAAGCGAGCTCGAGTAACTTGTCGGCGAGTTTGTCTGCGTCTTCGCGCTCCAGCCGCGCGCGCCCGATCGAGATTGCGAGCCGGCGAAGATTTTCGACAAGGGCGAGACGAAGCGTGATGGCCACGGCCCACACTTCACCGATCGAGAGCGGCGCGACGGTTTGATACGCAGCGATGAAGCGGCGCAACGTGGTCGTGTCGAGACGCGAGTCGGTGTGCGTGATCAGCGCGAGCGCGACGGCGTAGATACGCGGATAGCCTTTCAGCTCACCATCGGCGAGCTTGGGAAGTTCGTGATAGTAACTCTTCGGCAGATCGTGGCGAATCTCGCGCAGTTGTTCTTCGACGATGTGATAGTTGTCGACGAGCCACTCGGCTGCGGGCGAGATCGCGCGGCCCTGGCGCAACGCTTCGACGAGCGCTTTGTAAGCGGCTTCGAGGATGCGGCCGTTTTCCGCGAGCCGCGGCAAGAGTTGCGCGCGGCCTTTGCGCGTGACGGTTTTGTGTTCGGCGGCGAGAGTTTGGGCGTACTGTTCGAGACGTTCGACGCTGTAGAACTCGGCCTGAAAAGGTTTCTCTTCGGTGTCGCGATCCGGTTTCCGAAGAAACGACGCGAACGATTCCAGCAGTTCACTCATGAACGTCTCGGATAAACAATAAGCACTGTTTGGGGGGAAGTTCAGAATATCACGAGTTGTAAGGTTTGTGCTTTGTGCGAGGGTGTGCGGTTCTAGCTTGGGACCGCAGGCGTCTCGCCTGCCGGGTGGCAATCAGTGCGCGGTCGTGTGTTGCAGGCGAGACGCCTGCGGTCCCAGTTGTTATACTCACGCGCCATGCGCGTGTTGGGAATTGATCCGGGCAGTCAGACGATGGGCTGGGGCGTCGTTGAAGGTGATGGACGGCGGTATTCGCTGGTGGCGTATGGTGCGGTGCGTGCGGCGTCTTCGCAGCGGTTTCCGGCGCGGCTGTTGCGGATGTGCAGCGGGTTAGAGGAAGTGATTGCGGAGCATCGGCCGGATGCGTGCGCGCTCGAGGACGCTTTTCTCGCGACAAACGTGAAGGTGAGTATGAAGTTGGGCCAGGTTCGTGGCGTGGTGTTGCTGGTTGCGGAGCGCGCGGGGCTTGAGATTCACGAATACTCACCGCGGTTGATCAAGCAGACGGTGGTTGGTTACGGCAACGCGGAGAAGCATCAGGTGCAGGAGATGGTGCGTTTGCTATTGGCGTTGAAGAGCGTGCCGACGCCGCACGACGCGGCGGACGCGCTGGCGGTCGCGATCTGTCATTTTCATCACGCGCCGTTTAAGGAAAGACTCGTGGCTTTGGTATAACCTTACAAAAAGGAGAACATCATGAATCCTCACAGACTCACACTATCTATTTGTCTGTTCTTACTCACTGGTTTTTTATCTGCGGAAATCTGTGTTTCCAAAACCCCAAGCGGAGGGCGTCTCGCGGTTGTGGTGGACGAACGACTCGCGGCGCTGCGCAATACGCCGGATTTGCATGGACGGTTAATACGGCGATTGGGCCGCGGGCGCATGGTCGCAATCCGCGGTTCACGCAACGCGCCGGACGGCGTTATTTTTTATTTAGTGAACGTGACGAGCCGAACGCACGGTTGGATTCAACGTGAAGCAGTCGTTTCTGCGGCGCGTGTGGGTGACGACCGGCGTTTGCTGGATCTAATTAAGGCCTCAGAAGGTTTCGATCGCATCATGCGTGCGCGGATCTTTCTCGATAACTTCGTGCGGTCACCGCTACGCCCGCAAGTTTTGCTGTTGCTGAGCGACACTGCAGACGAACAAGCAGCGAAGCTCTCACGCGACGCCACGCAGCGTCTGAAGCAAATTCCGCCCGATTCAGAGATCAGCTACTTCCTGAACTACACCGGGCTCGACCGTTACAACCGCCAACGCGTCGGCTTTGTCTTCGATCGAACAACAAAACGTTTCCACTACGACGGCGCCGCCTTACGCGAACTCCTCCGCCGCTACCCGAACTCTCCCGAAGCCCTCGGCGCCCGCAAACGCCTGGCCCAACTCGCACAACTCAAAAATTGAGGTAGTGCCCTAATTTGGGCACTACCAAAATTGAGCACCTCTTTACTCACAACTGCGGATGCGGTATCCTGCGCCGCATGACTTTGAAACCAGTAGCTATGAAAGGATGGAGCGATATGGGCCTCACACATGTTGCCGTAAGAATAAGAAAGTTCGCTTCAGAAGAATCGTACACAGCGACATTTCTTGTCGACACTGGAACCATGGACTCGGTGATTCCAGCCTCAGCATTGCGGAAACTCGGGATTCAACCAGTTGGTAAAGACGCGTATGAGCTCGGGAGTGGCGAGCTCGTCGAGTATGAGTACGGTCTGGCTGAAATGAGCTTCCTCGGCGAAGTGATCGGTACTCGCGTTCTCTTTGGACCGGAGCGGTGCGAGCCACTCCTCGGTGTAGTAGCTCTCCAGTCCGCTGGCTTTATAGTCGATCCCGTAGGGGAGAGGTTGCGGAAGCTGCGAGCGAAACCGCTCAACGCTGTGGCGCTGAAATCTGTGGCCTAAACGGCCCGCCCTCACCTAAACTCTCAAAAATTCGCCTGCTTCGGGTGTTAATAATCCCGCTGCCCCCTCGTCTATCTGGCGTGTAGACGAAG
>DASXXL010000571.1:0-1698 GCA_036503085.1 Pyrinomonadaceae bacterium
AATCGAGCGAGTCCCAGAAGTTCGTGCCGCCGATCGCGTCGTGCATCTGGTCGACACTCTTCTTCAACTTCTTCCGATCGAGAGTGAACGGTGAATAAAGCGCCGGCTGATCCGTGAAGGTAACGAGCGCGATGCGATCGACGTCGCGCGCCGCGTCGATGAAACGCTTGGCCGAGTTGCGAATCATCTTCAGGTTTTTCGAGTTTGAACCGGAAAGGTCGAGCAGGAGGACAAGATCAAACGGCGCATCAGCCGCGGCAAAGAACGTGATCTCCTGTGGCACGCCGTCTTCGAGTACAACGAAATCTTTTTGCTGCAGCAGCGGCGCGGGCACATTCGGCGCGGAGCCGAGCACACTGACTTTCAAGTCAACGAGGTCCGAGTCGATGCGAATCGTCTCCATCGGGTCCTGCGCGCGGATCTCACCCGCGACCAGCAGCAGCGCCAGACAGATCAAACTCACATACTTAATTTGCATAATAGCCACGCTTGCCGCGAGGCACCGCGTTCGGCCGGTTGACGGAAATGTGTATCCCGCGCCAACGCCCGTCACGCGCGTTGTTTGTCGGACGATAGGCCAAACTGTAAACCGTTCCCAGGTCCGCGACAACCTGTTCGTAAGCGCCGGCAAGGTCCGCGAGACGTTCGACCTGATAGAAAATGCCGCCGCCCGCGTCGGCCATCTCCTTCATCCGATCGTGGCCCATGTCGAAAGCCTCGGGCTGCGTGTCGAGCGGACTCATCGCTTCGTATTCAGTGTTCAGCCACAGCGTGTAAAGAACACCGTCAAACTCCTGAATATTGCGCAACGTCTCGGGGTAGGAGTATTTCACAGAACCCTGCTGGCCGCTGATGCCGGGTATGGTGCCATCAAGTCCGTCGCTCATCAAGACGATCGCGGTGCGGCGCGAGTTCTTCGACTGCTTCAACACTTCGTTCATCGCGAAGTTTGTCGCGTCGTAGAGTTTCGTGTCGCCGCGCGCGGTGTCGATGGTTTCGATTCGTTGTCGCAGCAGCTCGCGGTCGGCAGTCAGTTCGGAAACGATCGTGGGCGCGCCCGCAAACGTGATCACCGCGATACGATCGTTGGGACGCGCGGCCGCGACAAACCGCAGCGCCGCCGCGCGGATGAGTTTAACCACTTCCCGCGTCGAACCGGAAAGATCGATCAAGAGCAGCATGTCGAACGGCGCTGACGCCGACTCGAATTGGAGGATCCGCTGCTCCTGCCCGTCTTCAGTCAAACGAAAGTCTGACTGGCCCAAGCCCATCAACCCGCGATTCGTGCTGCGATCGATGACGCTGATGTTGAGCGTGACGAGTTGCGAGTCGACGCGGATCACGTCGCCTTCGCTGATCTCCGCGTTGTCAGGTTCGGTGGCGGGCGTACCGGCAGGACGTTTCGTGTTATCAACGCCGATTAGTTGCGGTTGTTTCGCGGGTTCAGCCGGTTGCTCTGGCTCGGCTTGTTTCGCCGGCTCAGCGATCTTGATCTCGCCGCGGGCAGATGAGCCGCTGACGTCGGCGTTCTGCGGCACTTTGAGCTGGAGATGAATCGCCGCCACCGGATCTACTGGGCGGCGCATCACTGAAATCGTCAGCGCTAAGCCACGGTTGTCGATCACGATCGGTGAACGAGTAAACCTTGCCGATCCTTCGATCGCCGCCGAAACCGCAACGTAGTTATTGGTCCAACGC
>DASXXL010000572.1:0-2171 GCA_036503085.1 Pyrinomonadaceae bacterium
TTTTTCGAAGTGCTGAATCCGCCCGGTAAAGACGTCCCCGACACTCTGCGTCGCCTCGTCGACGAACGAAAGCCAAAAACGATCGCGCTGAACATGGGCGGCACTCGCGGCGCCACCAACGGCCTCACTCACGACTCTTACAAGTATCTAGCGGAAACGCTCGGCGCGGATTACACGTCGCGCTTTGTTCCGGCGGCGCCGCTGATCGTCGAGTACATGGACACGCGCTTACCGGAAGAGCTCGAGACTTACCGCACCGCAGTTGCCGTCACGGATTTACTGACGCGGCGCGCGTTTTCCAACGAAGTGATCGTGCCGGGCAAGA
Source organism: Pyrinomonadaceae bacterium (assembly GCA_036503085.1). GTDB lineage: Bacteria > Acidobacteriota > Blastocatellia > Pyrinomonadales > Pyrinomonadaceae > PSRF01. Next base: position 326 of record DASXXL010000572.1, read on the forward strand.
CGACGGTCGGCGACGTTCGCTGGTGGTGGTTGCAGCAAATCAGCAATCTCGGTCTCGACACGTGGTTTCAACCGGACCTGCGCATCCAGCGACAAAACCAGGAGACCGGCAAGACGCAACAGTTCCTGAGTGTCGCGAACGAGTCAGACGTGATAAAGCGCGGCGACGTGATTCACATCGATTGCGGTCTGAACTACATGGGCCTGAGCACCGACTGGCAGAAGATGGGCTACGTGTTGCGCGAGGGCGAAAAGGATGTTCCCGACGGACTGAAGAAAGCACTCACAAACACCAATCGTCTGCAGGACGCGCTCTTCACGCACATCAAACCCGGTGCGAAAGGTTTTGAAGTCTACGACGCAACGATGGCGGACATGAAGAACCTCGGCGTCGAAGCGATGATCTATTCGCATTCGGTCGGTAACCAGGGACACGCGCTCGGCGCTAGTGTCGACTTTCGCCGTCCCGCCGCAGGTGCGCCTGTCGAGCCGCCGTTTCGCGAAGGCTCATACACGTCGATCGAATTGAACACGAGTACGCCGGTCGCTGAGTGGGGCGGACAGAAAGTCACGATCATGATGGAAGACGACGCTTATCTCACAAAGGACGGCATGAAGTGGTTTCGTCCGCGTCAGACAGCCTGGTACGTGATCCGTTGAGGTCGAAACAGAGATGACGATAAGACTCAGTCTCGCTGCCGTTCTGTTGCTGCTTCCAACACTCGCTGCCGCACAACAAATAAATCGCGAGCAGATCATCGCGGCGCTCGAGAAAGACGGCTGCACAACCCTAACGGACCGTAAGGTCAAAATCTGCAAAGACGATTACTACTCTGAAGGCAAACTGGTCGAGGCCATTTCGCTTAGACCACTCGGCGAAGGAAAGTTTCCCGGATTAATGATGATTCCCGGTCATCAGGGACCAGCCACCATCTTCATCGGGCTCGGCACAGTCTTCGCCCAGCAGGGATTCGCCTGTTTCTCAGTGGGCCAACCCGGCTCGGGCAAAACGCAGGTCGAACTTGATTTCGTTGGTCCAAAAACGATCAAGGCGATGATTGCCGGTTACGAGAAATTCAAACGCGAGCCATACGTCGATGCGACGAAGATGGGCATTTTTGGTTACTCACGCGGCGGCATGGCGGCCGCGTTGATGGCTACGAAACTAAAGGACCTCAAAGCAGTGGTGTTGGGCGCCGCCGTCTACGACTTCAAGAAAGCTTACGACGAAATAACGATCGAAGGCATTCGCGAGAACATGCGAAAGGAAAGCGGCATGACCCCGAAAGCCATCGGCGAGCGCTCGGCCATTCTGCGCATAGATCGAGTGAAGGCCGCGGTGCTCATCCTGCACACGCAAAAAGACGAAAACGTACCTGTGAATCAGGCGTTACTGTTACGCGACCGGCTCACGGAGCTGAAAAAAGACTTCGAGATCAAGATATTTCCCGAAGGCAAGCACGGTTGGATCAGCGGCGACCTGATTGATGCGGCCCTTGACTTCTTTAATCGCAAGCTCAAAGGCGTGCCCGCCAAGGTTAAGGTCGGTTGAGAAGCGCGAGTCCGTGCACAAGGATCTAGCCTTTCAAAACCGATCTTCTTATACTTCTCCCGCGGACGAACCTGCCGGGAAGCAGTCTCCAAGTTTTAGCAGTTAAATCTCACCCGAAATAAGGTATTGCCTTGAACCTCAAAAGATCTTGCCCAGTCTTCGTACTACTGTTCAGCCTGACGCTCGCGTCTCTCCCAGTCAACGCCGGCGCGCTGCGCGTCGCAACGCCGAAACAGCAAACGCCGTCGCAAACCAACGACGAGAAGTTCGTCTTCGGCAAAGTCGATCAGGACCT
>DASXXL010000573.1:0-3242 GCA_036503085.1 Pyrinomonadaceae bacterium
AAGATTCCCGAGTTAGACATTTTGAAGACGCGCTGCGTGATGACGGTCATCAACGGTGAGATCGTCTTCGGGCAGGGATCTTAGAGATGAACAAGCTGATCTCCCACTCGCTGGTTGCGGCAGGTTTGATCTGTGCGTCCATGTTTTCTGCGGCTGCCCAGACATCCGGTCCGCGCGTCGAACTGAGCTTGATCGTTGCTGACAAAGACAACAAGGCGGTTGACACGGTTCGCAAAGAAGACGTGCACGTTTTCGAGGGCAAGGTTGAGCAGACGATTCTCAGCGTTGAGCCCGACACTCGACCGATCGACCTAGCGTTGGCGATCGATTGCTCCGGCTCGTTCCGAAAATGGCTGCCGGCGGCGGTACAGGCCGCGGGCAGTATTGTTCGTAGCGCCCGACCCGAGGACGAGATCTTTATCGAGCGGTTCATCAGTAGCGATAAGATCGAAAACGTACAGGAGTTCAGTCGCGACACGAGGTTGCTACTGAAACGGATCGACGATCTCTACGTGGAAGGCGGGCAGTCCGCCATCGCCGACGCGCTTTACGTGGCGGTGCAACACCTTGTCGAACACAATCAAACGCGAGCGGACCGGCGGAAAGTGGTCGTCGTTCTCACGGACGGAGAAGATCGAAATAGTTACTACCGAGCGGAAGGCGTGATTCAGTTGGCGCGCGCGCACGACGTCCAGGTGTTTGTGCTCGCCCTTACATCCGATCTCAAAACGATAGGCACTGCGGACAAGCCGAGTCCTCGCGAACGCGCCGAAAAATTCGCCAAGCTGGTCGCGAAAGAAACTGGCGGGCAAGCGTTTTTGCTGGCGAACGGACAAGAGCTAACTTTTGACGCAGTCCCCCACTTCATTTCTGCTCTCCGTAACCAATTCATCGTCGCTTATCAGTCTTCCGACGACAGCGGGAAGGAGGGTTTCCGCGTGGTCGAGGTGAAGGTGGACGAGCCCAGCGGGGAGAAGCGGATGGTCACTGCGCCACACGCCTATTACTTCCCGATCGGCAGCGCGCCTCCAATAGAAAGGAAGAAGCCGTGATGAACGACAATCAAGCACAGCAAACACGCAGGCGTTTCCTCTCGCTCGCAGGCAAGGGATTGGGCCTGGCGACACTCGCCGTCCCGGCCATCGGCGCGCTCGTGAAAGAAGTCGAAGCAGCGACACGCAGCGTGGCCCATCTCACGCCCGAACAGGCGGCGATGGATGAAGACTACTGGTCAGTGATCCAGAACTCGTTCACCGTCACGCGCGGCATCATCAATCTCAACAACGGCGGTGTCTCGCCGAGCCCGCGCATCGTTACCGAAGCGCTCGTGCGTTACATCTGGCAACAGGAAGATGCAACCGCTTATACGATGTGGCAACTGCTCGAGCCGCAGTCGGAAACGATCCGCACCGGACTCGCGGAGATGTTCGGCGTCGATCGTGAAGAGATCGCGATCACGCGCAACGCGTCCGAGTCGCTCGAAATCCTGCTCAACGGCATGGACTTCAAACCCGGCGACGAGATCCTCACGACGACGCAGGACTACCCGCGCATGTTGACGACGCTGCGCCAACGCGAACGCCGCGAAGGTCTCGTGCTCAAGATGGTCCAGATTCCGATTCCGCCGAAAGACCTCGGCGAGATCACTGCGGCGTTTGAGAAAGGGATTACAAATAAGACGAAGCTGATCCTGATCTCGCACCAGGTGAACATCACCGGCCAGATCACGCCGGTCAAAGCCGTGTGCGACATGTCCCGCGCGAAAGGCATCGAAACGATCGTCGACGGCGCGCACTCGTTCGCGCAGTTTGATTTTCAACAGAAAGATCTCGGTTGCGATTACTTCGGCACGAGCCTGCACAAGTGGCTCTACGCGCCGAAAGGCACCGGCCTGCTTTACGTCAAACGCGACAAGATCGAGAAGCTGTGGCCGTTGATGGCGGCGGAGACGAAACAGGCAGCCGACATTCGCAAGTTTGAAGAGATCGGCACGCACTCCGCCGCGCCGCGTCTCGCGATCGGCGAAGCGATGCTCTTTCACAACGGGATCGGCGGCAAACGAAAAGAAGCGCGGCTGCGATACCTCTCGCGTTACTGGATGAACCGTCTCAAAGACGTGCCGAAAGTTCGCTTCAACACGTCGTTCGATCCGAAGCAATCGTGCGCCATCGCGAACGTTGAAGTAGTGGGCAGCGATCCGCGGGCGATGGGGAGTTACCTCTTCGACAAGCATCACATTTTCACGACTCCCATTGTCCATGAAGAGTTCAAGGGACTTCGGATCACGCCCAACGTCTACACCACTTTGGGTGAGCTGGATCGGTTTGTTGACGAGCTGGAAAGAATCGCCCGGAAAGGGATTCCGGGAACCTGAAGCCTCCGTGCGACCGTAAAGCAGATGGTGCTAGAATTCCTGCCGGAGGAAGTGAAACATGCAAGAAGCCCGAAAAGAAGTTTGCGATGTAGCGGGTGCGATTTGCGACGCTTTTAACCAGATTGGCGATTTTTCCTACGCCATCATGCCGAAAGAGCTCGCGCACGGGATCGGCAATTTCAAGAAAGCGGTGCTGGCGACGATTCGAAACGGGATTACCTGGGAAATCGAGTGGATCGACAGCCGACTCGCCGGTGGTGACGAACTGAGAGAAAAGTGGCGCGAGCAGTGCCGGCAGCATTCGACCACTGACACGACCACAGCGCCCGGCGTCTGAACGAAAACACTATGGAAGTCTTACTCGCAGAGGAATTCGGATTTTGTTTCGGCGTCGAGCGCGCCGTCGAGATGGTGGAAGAAGTGGTCGAGGAAGGCGCGCGGCCGATCCGCTCGCTTGGGCCACTGATTCACAACGCGCAGGAGATGGAGCGGCTCGGCGCGCGCGGCGTTTCCACGATCGACACACCGGAAGAAGCCGACGCAGACACGATTGCCGTGATTCGCGCGCACGGCGTGACGCCGCAAGTACAGCGCGAGCTCGAACAGCGCGCGGCGAAAGTGATCGATGCGACTTGTCCGTTTGTGACGCGTGTGCAGCATCTCGCGGAACGGGCGGCGAAACAGGGTCGCGACGTCGTCGTCGCGGGAAACCCGGACCATCCGGAAATGATCGGCGTCGTCGGTTATGCACCAAACAATACTTACGTCGTGCGAGACGCAGGCGAAGTAGCCTCGCTTCCGCCGTTGCGCTCACCTCTCGTCGTTTCGCAAACCACGATCAAGTTACAGACTTTTCTGGAAGTCGCAG
>DASXXL010000574.1:0-1716 GCA_036503085.1 Pyrinomonadaceae bacterium
CGACTTCACTGCGCGTGCGGTTCGCGATCGGCGTCCCCACGCTGATGTCCCACTGACCGCTGTAGCGCGCGAGCAGCGTCTGCCAGCCACTGAGCAGCGTCATGAACAACGTCACGCCTTCATGCTGGCTCAAGTCGCGCAGCTTCTCCGTTAACTCTGCACTCAGTTCGAAAGCGAGGCGCGCGCCGCGGACACTCTGACGCGCAGGACGCGGATGATCTGTAGGCAGTTCGAGCGAAGGAGCGCCGCCCAATTGCGCGCGCCAGTAGTCGAGCAATTGTTCCATGACCTCGCCTTGCAACCGCTCGCGCTGCCAGATCGCGTAGTCGGCATACTGGATCGGCAAGTCCGGCAGCGGTGATTCCAAGCCCGCCGCAAAGGCCTCGTATGACGCGCCAACCTCATCGATGAGCACTCCCATGGACCAGCCATCGGTGATGATGTGGTGCATCGTCAGAATCAAAACATGCTCGTCGTCCGCGAGCTTGAGCAACTCGACTTTCAGCAGTGGACCATTCGCTAGATCAAACTGCTGTTCCATCGCCTCGTTGAGGTGACGCTTCAGCGCCATCTCCTGCTCTGCTTTTCCCAACTCGCACAGATCCAGCAACAGCACGCTCACTGGCGCTGGTGGCGAAACGATCTGCCGCGGCTCGCCGTCGACTTCATCCAGCGTGGTGCGCAGGACCTCGTGACGCCGTACAACTTCGTTGAGTGTTCGTTTGAGCACTTCGACGTTGAGCGAGCCCGAAAGCCGAACCGCCAGCGGCACGTTGTAAGCAGTGCTCCCGGAGTCCAGACGGTCGAGGAACCAGAGTCGTTGTTGGGCAAAGGAGAGCGGTAAGGACCGCAGACGCGAGGCTGGTTTGATTTGCGAATCGTGCGTGTTGCTGTGAACAGCGGGATCCGCTTCGATGATCTCCGCTACACCGGCGACCGTCGGCGCACCAAAAAAGCTACGCAAAGACACTTCGAGATCAAACTGTTCGCGGATCTGTGAGACGACTTGCGTCGCGAGCAGTGAGTGACCACCGAGCTCGAAGAAGTTGTCGTGGATGCCGGCCTCTTCAAGCTTGAGCACTCGCTTGAATATGTCAGCGACTGTTTGCTCGATCGCAGTGCGCGGCGCGACGTAAGTCTCCGACGCGATCAGCCCGTTCTCATCGGGCGCCGGTAGCAGCCGCCGGTTCAACTTGCCGTTGGGCGAGAGCGGCATCTCTTTCAGCAACACAAACGCAGACGGCACCATGTAAGCCGGCAACTTCTCGCGCAGATGTTGGGCCAAACGGCTCGTCAACTCATACGAATATTTCTCCGCGTCGCCATTGGTCGCTTGCTCTTGCGGCACGATGTACGCGATCAGTCGCTTGTCATTTGCTGAGTCTTCGTTGACGAGGATAAGCGCCGTGCGCACGTCCGGATGTTCCGCAAGCACGGTTTCGATCTCACCCAGCTCGATGCGGAAGCCGCGCACTTTTACCTGGTCGTCGATGCGTCCGAGAAACTCGATCGCACCCTCTTCGTTGAAACGCGCCAAATCGCCGGTGCGATAAAGGCGCATCCCCGGCGTTGGACCAAAGGCGTCTGGAATAAACTTCTCCGCCGTGAGATCGGGCCAATTCAAATAACCGCGCCCGAGACTCACGCCACCGATGCAGAGCTCGCCGGGCACGCCGATCGGAACCGGCCGCAAGCGCCTGTCGAGCATATAAATCT
>DASXXL010000575.1:0-5214 GCA_036503085.1 Pyrinomonadaceae bacterium
ACCAGCGATGCAGGACGCTCTGGTTTTCGGCGGCGGCGAGACGATCATGGAGTTCCTGTGTGCGGCCGCGCGCGGCGTAGTCGCGTTCGATCCATTCGCGGAGGGCGTCGAGCACGCGCGGTACGAGCACGATCACAGAGATGCGGTTCTTGCGCGTCGTGCGAACGATTTCCGCGGGGTTGAGTGATTCCTGAAAATGTACTTCGCCGCCGGTGAGTTGCGGTACGAAGAGACCCATGAACTGGCCGAATACGTGGCTCAACGGCACGAGGTTCAGGAAGCGTATCGGATGAAAGAAGCGTTCCCACTTCAGGTACTTTTTGATCTCTTTCTCGAGCGGGCGGAGGTTGGCGAGGATGTTGCCGTGGGTGAGGACGACGCCTTTCGGTTCGGACGTGGTGCCGGAGGTGTAGATGATTTCCACGAGCGACTCTCGCGTGAGGTTTTTGGGAGGGGAGATGTCCCGCAAGCGAGCGGTTTCATTAAGAACAGGATCGGTAAGCACTAACTTGGCGTTCGTTTGTTGGGTAACAGCGTTGGTGAACTCGGGCGTGCTGTGTTTGTCGAGCGGGACGACCACAGCGCCGAGTAAACAACAACCCCAGAACGCCGCAGCCCACTCGGGACTGTTTTCGCCGCGCAAGAGCACGCGATCGCCCGAGCGGATGCCGCGTGCTTCGAGCTCGCGAGCAAAGCGATATGCTTGGTGTACGAGGCGCTCGTAGGACCACCGCACGGTACGCAAGCCGCGATGATCCACGAACACCGTTTCGCGTCCGCGCTGTGCGGATTCATCGAAGTAGCTAAGAAGTGTTTGTCGCTCAGTCAAGTGCGTTTGGTCTCGCTCGATCAGATGTGTTATTAGAGACCGCCCTGAACGAAGAAACAAGCAGCGATGTGACACGCACAACAGTGTCCAGAAAGGCCGAGAAACTTGTCTGAAGAACAGTCAACACCCGGGCAAACGTCAACAGCCGCACAAAAGCCATTTATCGGTCGGTCGGCCATCGTGACCGGCGGCACGCGCGGTATCGGCCGCGCGATCGCGCTCGAACTCGCCCGCCGCGGCGCCGATGTCGCTTTCAATTACGCGCAGAGTGTTGAGTCAGCCGAAACGCTGAAGTCCGAGCTTGAGGCCGCGGGCGTGCGCGCGCTCGCGTTTCAGTGCAACGTCGGCAACACCGAAGCCGCCGCCGAAATGGTGAAACAGGTGAAGGACGCGTTCGGCCGCATCGACTTCCTCGTCAACAACGCCGGTATCACGCGCGACAACCTCATCCTGCGCATGAAAGAAGAAGACTGGGACGAGGTGATCGACACCAACTTGAAAGGCGCGTGGAATTTCGCGAAGGCGGCGCTGCGTGTGATGCTGCGGCAGGAGAACGGCGGCTCGATTCTCAACATCTCGTCGATCAGCGGTGAGGTCGGAATGCCGGGACAGTCAAACTACTCGGCGTCGAAAGCGGGCATGGTCGGGTTAACGAAAGCACTCGCGAAAGAAGTTGCGAGCCGTAAAGTGACGGTGAACGCGCTCGCGCTCGGCATGGTCGCGACCGACATGGCCGGCAAACTCGACGAGAGTTATCAGCGGAAGATCATCGAGCAGATTCCGTTGGGCAGGTTTGCGGAAGCGGACGAGGTCGCACGCATCGCGGCGTTTTTGTTGTCAGACGACGCGCGCTACATCACGGGCCAGGTGATTCAAGTTGACGGCGGGTTAGCGATCTAGTCCACCAAAAGGCACAAGAAGCACAAGGGTAGAAAACGAAGTCGAGGAACAGGTTCGGCTAACTCTTTTGTGCTTCTTGTGCCTTTTGGTGGCTCTACTTGATCGCTTTTACGTTATCGGGTTTGGCGAAAAGAGCATCGGGGAATTTCTGGTTGAACTGGACTTGCTCGTAGTTGATGCGTGAGGTCTGTTTGCCGTTGACGAAGTGATCGATCACCCACGGCACGTTCACGCCTTCAATGTTGACGTAGCTCCGCAGGTAATCTTCTTCGGTCGTCTCCACCATCTCGGCGAGGTCCATGTCTTTGCGCATGCGTTTGTAGATCACCTTCGCCGGCAAGCCGTCCTTCGCGCCAAACTCATACTCGATCCAGAAACCATCGGGATACGTGAGACGGATCGTCTCGTTGCGCTTAGCCAGTCCGGCTTCACGGCGGCCGATGTACTTTACTGCACCGCCTTCGTTGCGCCACCAGCCACGCAAGATGTTCTCGATGCTCGCACGCATCGTGCGTTTGAATTCCTCGATCTGCGACGGCCCCTGATCGGAAATCTTCTTCACCGCGCCGTCGAACGTCCAGCCCGTATCGCGATCGTTGGTTTGAATCGTCTTGATCCCTGATAACGTGAAGTCAGTACGTTCGCGATTCGGATAGACGAGGTAGTCAACAAACTTCGACGGCACTTGCGGCGCGCCGTCTTTGAAGTCGGAATAAAAGCCTCGGCCGAGGACAGTCTGCACGTTCAGATACGCCTGCCCGCCGAGCGCCGCGACCGCCGCGTCGATTATCTTTTGCGACTTTTCGTCGATGCTTGGCGCTGGAGTTTGCGATTGTGAAGAAACGCCGAAAAGAAAAAACACAAACAGAATTACAAGACTTACCAGATTAGACTTTTTAGCCAATCTTGCAAATCCTGTAATCCTGTCCATTAATTAAGTCCCGGATTACCGCCCGCTTCCGGCTTCACTACGACTTCGCCATCTTCAACATCAACCGTGAAGCGCGACGAAAGTTTCCACATGCCGGTGATCGGGAGTTTCACCTTCTCGTCGATGTGACGTTTCAGGAAGCGCGCACCGTAAGCGGTGTTGTAACCGTCTTCCGTCAACTTATTGACGGCTGCGTCAGTGATTTCAACCGCTTTGCCCTGCCGCTCCATCTGCCGCCGCACCTTGTCGAGATAGAGCCTCGCGATCTGGCGTACTTCGTCCATTGTCAGCGGCGAGAACACCACGATCTCATCGATACGATTGCGAAACTCCGGCGAGAAACGTTGCTCGGCAGCCTTCATCACTTCATTCTTCACGGCGCGGAAATCAGACGCCGTCTTGGTGCCGAAGCCGAGCGGCTTTTCAAACCGCTTGAAGCTTTCGGAACCGAGGTTTGAAGTCATGATGATGATCGCGTCAGACAAGTAAACCTTCTTGCCGCGGCCATCGGTCAGCCAGCCTTCATCGAATGCCTGCAAGAACAGGTTCATCAAGTACGGCGAAGCTTTCTCGACTTCATCGAGCAGCAACACGGTGTACGGATTCTCGCGAAGCTGTTCCGTAAGAATACCGCCGCGCTCCGAACCAACGATGCCGCGCGGCATGCCGATCAGTTTTTCGACACTCACCGTGCCGTCGCTGTATTCGGACATGTCGATGCGGACCATCTTCTCTTCGTCGCCGAACATGAACTCGGCCACAGCCTTCGCCAACTCCGTCTTGCCGACGCCGGTTGGACCAAGGAACAGCAGCACGCCGTCCGGTTTGTAGTGCGATTCTTTCAGCGGGCCTTTGTTCAACCGCAAGCGTTGCGCAACTGATCTAATCGCTTCCTTCTGACCGATCACACGATGGCCCAGCATCGCTTCCGTCATCGCGAATCGATCCGTAGTGTCGCGGTAGATCATGTCGCGCGGAATACGTGATTCCTGCGAGATGACGTCGATGATGTGCTCGGGTTGAACCACCATCTTCTGCGGCTCGTTGATTTCAACTTTCACCGCGGCCGTGTCGAGCCAGCCGATCGCTTTGTCAGGTAGGTGGAGATTGCGGATGTACTTCGGCGCCATCTCCAGCGCTGTGTTAATTGCGGCGTCGGAAATCTTGACAGAGTAGTTCTTCTCCAAACGTGGACGCAGGCCAAGCAAGATCTCGCGCGTTTCGGTAATCGAAGGCTCCACGACTTTCACGAGCCGGAAACGACGCGCTAAGGCTTCATCTTCTGCGATGTACTCTTTGTACTCGGAAAGCGTAGTCGCGCCGATGATGCGCATCTCGCCGCGCGCAAGCGCCGACTTGAACATGTTCGCTGCGTCTGAAGACGTACCCAACGCCGCGCCGGCGCCGATGATCGTGTGTGCTTCGTCGATGAATAGAATCAGATTATCGCGTTCCTTCACTTCATCGATGATGCCCTTGATACGCTCTTCAAACATGCCGCGGAGCATGGTGCCGGCAACGATGCCGCCCATTTGCAATTGCACGACGTGAGAGTTGCGCAGACGCGCCGGAACCTTGTGCGGCTCCAGCTCGATCAAACGCGCGAGACCTTCGATCACTGCCGTTTTGCCAACGCCGGGCTCGCCCACGAGCATCGGCGAGTTCGCACGCTCGCGATGGCAGAGGATCTCGATGATCTGCTGAATCTCTTTTTCTCTTCCGATTGTCGGTGGAATCTTGTCGGCGCGTGCGAGCCGGTTGAGCGAAACACCGAAGTGTTTCAAGTAAGGCGGCAGCTCAAACTTCTTCCGGTTGAGCTCTTCTTCCTGTTCGCGTTTTTGCACTTGTGCGCGTACGTTTTCCTGCACTGCTTCGGGATTCGCTCCCATCGTGCGCAAAACTTCAACGAACAGTCCGTCCTGTTGACTGCTCAACGCGTCGAAGATGTCAGTCGCCTCAATTACTTTGCGGCCCTGACTCCTGGCGCGCTCCATCGCTCGCTTGAACAGATCGGTGGTGTCGGGTCCGATGCGGAATCCTTTGCCAACGTGCTGTTGCCGGCTGTTAGTGAGCCTTTTTTCGATGGCCATTTTTACGACCACCGGATCCAACGACAGTTCACGCATCGCCGAGTTGAACATATCAGGCTCTTCCATAGTGAGAGCTTGAAGAATATGTTCGACCGAAACGAAGTTCTGGTCGCGGCGGCGTGACTCGTCCAGCGCATGTTCCAAAATGCGCTGCCCGCTGTCGCCAAACTTGTCTTTGTATGAACCTAAATCAACCATAATTCTCTCGTACGACCGTCGCTTGCAAAAGATTCCTTAAGGCCGGATTTTGGGCGACGATTCTGCTCAACTTTCAAACAACGTTGACCGATCCAACGCAAGTGTTGGATGTCGCCAGCATAAGCGCCGTTGCGTTTCGATGCAATAACTAACTGCGGCGGGAGTGTTCCTGCAATTCTCCTGCCGCGTTACGGTCTCGACCTGTGAGCAATGTCAGCAAAGTGACTTACTAATAATCGTAATCATCGCCTCCTGGCATTGGTGGG
>DASXXL010000576.1:0-7218 GCA_036503085.1 Pyrinomonadaceae bacterium
GCTTCGACTTTAGTGCTCATAGGCAGTTGTGAGTATTCTGTAACCTGATCGGCTGCATAATAACACGGGTCCGAGAGAAAACGACTGAGCTTACGGCTTTGCGATCACGAGGGGAGTAGCTTCGAGTTCGCGGCGGTAGAAGACGCGCGGACGCTGGAGGCTGCGCTTCGATGGATCTGCATTGGTTTCGCCTTCGCTGAATGAGATCTCCAAACCAACGCCGCGTCCCTGCGTCATCTTCTCCTGCTGCATCTGTGGTACGCGTTCTGTCGCGAAGTCGAGCCACTCGCGCGCGATCAGCACGCCGTCGTTCGGCGACGTGTCGGCGACCGGAGTCTTTAATCCCTCTTCAACCAATGCATAAGTGAGATAACCGTGACCGAGTTGCGCGGCTTCGAGCGCGGCTTGAAAACTCTGCGCCGCTGTCAGGATGTACATGCCTTTTTCGTACGCGAGTTGGGCCAACCCCTTCGAATTCATCGGACCGCGACGCTTCTCTTCGGCTTCGAGCGCCTGACCCGAGTTACACGCATCGATGATCAGCAACAGGTGCGCGGCGTCGAGTCCTTCAACGGCGGTTTCCAATTCGAGATCGGAAATGCTGTGCACGAGAATCGTCTTCAGACCTTCTTCGGTGAGCTTCGTGCGCTCGCCCGTGTAACCGAGATCGTGCGGAATCAGGTAGAAACGTTGCGACTGCGCGGTGCCGTGGCCGGCGTAATAAATGATCACGGTGTCTTCGGGTTCCACGTGCTTCAACGTGTCGAGTGGTCCAGCCTTTAACGAAGGCGCTCCCGCGTCGCCAGCAAGTCGCTTGATAGCCGCGAGAATATTTGCTTTTGTCGCATCCTGATCAAGCAGTTGCACGACTTCGACACGATCGAATTCGCCAAGCTGCGCCTGCCGCTTGCGCACTTCGTCGCCAAAATCGCGCGCGTCCGCCGCCGCATACTTCAAGTTGTACTGCGGGTTCGCATACTCATTCACGCCGACCGCGATGATGTAAGCAGTACCTTTGCGCTTCAACGTCTCGGCGCCGGTGAACACGAGGGGCGCGTCTTTACTCTTCACGTTGTCGCAATTGAAGGCGTAAGCCACGAGCCGATTCGGCCCGGCCGTAACCGTGATCTCCTCTTCGAGCGAGACTGACGGCTTGCCCTGCAACACGTCACCGTGCCAGACCTTCACCAGCGACCCGTTGCGAAACAGACGCACGTCGCGCGCGCCCGCGCCTTGCGGATTGTCTTTGTCAGCGGGCGCGTCGGTGACGTCGATCTTCACTTTGATCGTCCGCGAAGAAACAGACGCATCGGGTGCTTGTTGACCGGATAGCGAGAGCTTCACGATCGGCTGGCGACGATCCTTTTTCGAAATGTCCTGCGCGACGCGCGGCCGCTTGCCGTTGAAGATGTCCGACAACAAACCGGGATAATAAAACTCATTGAAGAACCACTCGATCGGCGCGACGTTGAACGTCTCCTGGTTGTAACGCCAAAGAATCTGGTTCCACGAAACGGGCGTGCCGTCGAACAGACCTTGCGGCGTGACGACCATCCATTCGCCGCCGTCGTCGAGCGAAATCAGCGTCAACAAATGCTCGCCGGTTTTCGCGTCCCACAAAAACGTGCTGCCGTCTTCGCCCGCTGACGCGAGCAAGCGACCGTCGGGACTGAAGTCCAGCGAATCGATATTCCCCGTGTGGCCACTCAACGTGATCAGGTCGCGTTTCGCGTCGAGGTCCCAGATCTTGATCGTGTTGTCAGTGCCGCCGGTCGCGAGCAGTTTGCCGTCACGACTAAACGCCACTTTATCGACCGCGCGGCCGTGACCTTGCAACACTCCGATCTGCTGACCGGTCGCGACGTCCCAAATCTTCACCTGTCCGACAGTTTCGAGCTTCAAGTTTGTCAAGTCAGCCGGATTCGGTTGCGGTGTCCCCTTCTGACCTTTCGGACGCTTGCCACTCGAAGCCGCATTCATCGAGCTCATCAGCGCGAAGAGATCGACATTCGTTTTGGTTTCAAACCCGCCCGTAACCAACGTCTTGCTGTCAGGACTAAACGCGAGCGACGTCACCGTGCGGCCCGGTGTTCCCGCCGCCAGCGAGCCCATCACGTTCGTCATCATCGCCGAGATGTCCGCCATGTTTGGCATCTGCGGCATCTGCCCGCGTTTGATCTGGCCCGGATTGAAGACCGGCGGCGTGAACGTACTCACCGGCGCGGTTCCGAGATCGCGCAACTTGCTTCCTGACTTCACGTCCCACAACGAAATCTGCGGCGCCAGACTAAGTCCCGAACTGATGGTCGCGATCACGCTGCCATCGGCGCTGAACTCTGCTTCGTTAGGAATTCCGCTCATGACGAGCGACTGCAACTCACGGCCGGTCTTAACGTCCCAAATCTTCACCTGACTGCCGCGTGTAAACGACGTCGCCGTCACCGGCGTTTGTCGCTGATCGTCGCTTGGACCATAAATCACCGCGAGCATCGAGCCGTCACTGCTGAAGTGCAGCTTCTGCACGACACCCACCTCGCCCGTCGGCGCGAGTTGGAACAACTGCTTCCCACTCGGCGCTTCGACAAGGTTCAGCACGTTGTTGTTCCACGTCATCACGGCGACCACACGGCCGTCAGGACTCGGCACACCCATAGTTTTTTCAGCAGACACTGGAACGAGCCGCAAACCGCGGCCGGTGCGCAGGTCCCAACGCGTGCGGCCGCCGGACCAAAGCTGTGTGCCGTCGGGACTAAACGACACGTTGTAAGCCATATTCGTGCGGCCGTTGAGATTCGAAACACGCTTGCCCGTGCCTGTTTCCCAAATGATCGTGTCGGTATCAAAGCCGCCGGTGGCGATGCGTTTGCCGTCGTCGCTGAACGCGATGTAAGCATCGGCTTGCGCGGCGAACGCGCCGCTGTTCGGCACTTTTATCGGCGTTAATTCATGACCGTTCGCCACGTCCCAAAGCCTCACGATATAGTGCTCCGATAACGCGAGCACGCGGCCGTCGCGGCTGAACGTGAGCTGCGGATACTCTTTCGTCGCCTGGCCCAACTCCTGTTCTTTCTTCGTCGCGAGATCCCAAAGCTTGAGACGTTTGTCGATTAACCCGACGGCGAGAACACGGCCATCTGCTGTGAAAGCGAAGTTGATACCTTCGATCCGTTTGTCTGAGAGCTTCACGTTGCGCACTTCGCGTCCACTCGCGAGATCGATGACGCGCGCATGCGGTTCGGAGTCATCTGTAAGCAGGACGAACTGTGTGCCGTCGGGAGAGATCGCCACGCCGGCGCCGGTGGTTGTAAACCCGGACGTGTCTGGACCACTCAATTCGATCGTGCGCAACTCGCGACCGGTGTTGAGATCCCAAACGCGCGCAGCGTCACTCATTGTTACGAGTTGGTTGTTAGCAGCGAAGCCGATGAAATAAACGCCGACCGCGGCGGAGATCGTTGCTTGTGGACCAGCGAGTGTTTGGAGTTTGCGGCCGCTGTTGACGTCCCAAACTTTGACTGAGTTGTCGGCGGCGGAGGCGGCGATGAGACGGCTGTCACGACTGAAAGCGATCGCGGGCGCAAGGCCGGGCGCGGCTTGGCCGCTGCTCGAGAGATCGCGCAGTTTGCGGTTCGTTGCGGTTTCCCACAGTTTGATGGTGTTGCTGCGGTAGGTGCCGGTGGCGAGCAGACGGCTATCGGGACTGAAGACCATGCGGGTCGCGCCGAAGATGTTGTTGTAGCCGGTTTGGAGGACGAGCTCGGGTTTTGCTTCGCGCGACTGCGCCGTCGCTTGTGTGTTGTTCGGAGTTGGACCAGGTTGTTGGATTCCGAGGCCACGGTTGTCAGTTGGAGTCGGAGATGGCGATTGCGCGAGAACTGAGGGAACCACGAATAAACACAAAAAGAAAAAAATAATCTTCATAACTATATTTCCTAAAACTTCGTGTGCTCCAGCGCCAGCAACCCGATCGCTATCGCTGCGAGCACGTACATCACCGGATGCACGTCGCGTCCTCTGCCGGTCACGAGATAAAGGCCAACGTGCGAGATGAAGCCCCAGAGAATTCCCTGGGTGATCGAAAAGGTCAGGGGGATGAGGATTATAGTCAAATACGCCGGCAAACCCTCTTCAATTCTGCTGAACTTGATCTGCCCGACACTTTTGAACATTGCCACGCCGACGAGAATCAACACCGGCGCGGTCGCGTACGGCGGCACCATGCCCGCCAACGGCGCGAGGAAAAAACACGGCAGAAAACAAAGCGCCGTAAAGACCGACGTCAAGCCCGTGCGCCCACCACTGCTGATGCCCGCCACGCTCTCGATATAAGCCGTGCCTGACGACGAACCCGCCAAGCCCGCGCCAAGCGTCGCCAACGAATCGACGATCAACCCTTGTCGCAGATTGCGCGGATTGCCGTCTTCGTCGAGCAGATCGGCCGCATGAGCGACGCCGATGAACGTCGAGACTGAATCGAAAAGATCCGTGAAGAGAATGCCAATGATCGCGGGCAGCAACGAGAGTTTCAACGCACCGAGAATGTCCAACTTCAGAAACACCGTGCGGAAGTCCGGCGCACTGAAAATTCGATCGGGCGCTTTGATTTGACCGGCGGCCCACGCGATCACAGTCACTGCGAAGATGCCGGTGAGAAACGCGAGCGCGCTACGGCGCACCATCAACACAACCGTCACGACGAGTCCGAGAATCGCGAGCAGCGTGTTGAGATTAAGTGTGCCGAGTTTTACGAGCGTAACGGGATCGGAAGTGATGAAGCCCGCGTTCTTCAAACCGATGAACGTGAGAAAGATGCCGATGCCCGCGGCGGTCGCGATGCGCAGTTCGGAAGGAATCGCCTTCGCGATCGTTTCGCGCACCGGCGTGACGGAGATCAGCAGAAACAACACGCCGGCCCAAAAGATGATGCCAAGCGCAGTTTGCCACCAGACTTTCTGCGAGAGAATGACGGTGAACGTGAAATAGGCGTTGATGCCCATGCCGGGTGCGACGGCAAACGGCAGTTTCGCGTAGACGCCCATCAGGAGCGTCATCACGAAACAGACGAGCACCGTGGCGGTGAGCACGCCGCTGAACGCCATACCGGTGCCGGGCGTCGAAAGAATCGACGGGTTCACGACCACGATGTAAGCCATCGTGAAGAAGGTGGTGATACCGGCGATTGCTTCGGTGCGAACTGCGGGCTTAGTGGCAGGGTTGGGGTTCATCGTTTAAAAGCCGTCCACAGATTACACAGAAAATTCAATCTGCGTAATCTGTGGATTGCGTCCAGCCTGCAAGGAGTTCCCCAACTTCTGCCGGCCGATGCTGTCGTTAATTACAACTCAGCGACGATCGTCACCGTCGTTGATCGCCCATGGCTCGCAATCGTTCGCGCTTCTGTTCGCTCGGCTTTCGATTTGAATGCGGCGAGCGCCGTTGATTCTCCGGACACTTGCGCCTGCGCGAAGAAGTAGGTGTCGCCGTAACGATGAAACACAACCTTCGACTTCTCGGGAGACTTCGACTTCGTGCCGACCGTGCTGACGATCGCGCTCATGCGTCCGTCCGTGCTGCGGATCTGCAACACCTTCTGATCGGAGCTCGGATTGAGCACAGTAATGTTGTATACGCCCGCGGGAAGCTCTTTGCTGCCGACGTTGAAGGCGAACGGGATATGTGCGCGCATGAGCCGTGGACTCGCCGCTTGCGACTGCGCGGTGGTGGCCCAAACGGCCACGAGCATCATTATCGCGATTGCTAAACTGAGATGTCTTTTCATGACCAACCTCCATCCTTTCTGGTCTTCACTAACTAACGCGGAGGTTCGAGGCGAATTCCATCACGGTCCGCAAAAATGTAGAATTTCCGCTCGTTTGGCCCAGACTTTCACGACGAGATGCAGTCCGGCGAAGGCATAACCCAACTTCTGATCGACTGGAGCAATGGCGACCAGGCCGCGCTCGAGCAATTAATGCCGCTCGTCTACGACGAACTGCGCCGCCTCGCTACTAACTACTTGCGTCGCGAACGCGTCAGCCACACGCTCCAACCAACCGCGCTCGTCAACGAGGCGTATCTAAAACTCGTCGACCAGCGAAACGCAAAGTGGCAAAATCGCGCGCATTTCTTCGGCATTTCGGCGCAGCTCATGCGGCGTATTCTCGTCGACCACGCGCGCCAGCATCAGGCCGCCAAACGCGGCGGCTCGAAACAACAACGACTCTCGATCACCAGCGCCGAACGCGTCGTCAAGCAACCAGAAATCGACTTGTTGGCGCTGAACGAAGCACTCGACGAACTCACGATCATGGACCCGCAACAAGCCCAGATCGTCGAGCTGAAGTTTTTCGGCGGCTTGTCGATCGAGGAGACGGCGGAAGTGCTCGGCATCAGTCACGCCACCGTCGAGCGCGACTGGAAAATGGCGCGCGCTTGGCTGCGCCGCCAGCTAGAATAAAACGCAGCTTTGTCCGAAGTTTTCTCTGTGCCTCTGTGTCTCTGTGGTTAACTGATTGCAGGAGAAACTAACCACAGAGATATAGAGACACAGAGAAGCCGTTCAGCAAAGAGTTTGAGGGAATTCGCGACCGCCGTCCGCGTTATAGCTTAACGACAAATGACACCCGAACGCTGGCAACAAGTTAAAGAGATCTTCAACTCGGCGATCAACTATCGCCCTGAAGAGCGCGGCGTGTTCATCTCCGAAGCCTGCTCCGGCGACGAGTTGCTTCGCAGCGAAGTCGAATCGCTGATCGCTTCGCACGAACGATCCGGCACGTTCATCGACCAGCCGGCGTTCGAAATGGCCGCGTCGCTTTTAGTTGACGACAGGTCGGAACTGAAGCCCGGGCAAGCGGTCGGCTCATACGAAATACTGTCGTTCATCAGTCGCGGCGGCATGGGCGAGGTTTATCTCGCGGAAGACAAACGTCTCGGCCGCAAAGTCGCACTCAAACTGCTGCCGTCGTCGTTCACGAAGAACAGCGATCGCCTGCGGCGCTTCGAACAGGAAGCGCGCGCTGCTTCGGCACTCAATCATCCGAACATCATCACGATCTTCGAGATCCGGGAAGCCGGTTCGTCGCACGTGATCGCGACGGAGTTTGTCGAAGGCGAAACACTGCGCACGCGTTTGAATCGCTCGGCGCTCAGCGTTTCCGAAGCGCTCGACATCGCAATCCAGGTCGCCGACGCGCTTTCCGCAGCGCACAAAGCCGA
>DASXXL010000577.1:0-5530 GCA_036503085.1 Pyrinomonadaceae bacterium
CAGCCGGCTCGCCGAAAGCCATGGGAAGCCGCTGTTGTCATTCACGCGTCGAAACGCAAGGCGCCGGTCGCCCTGCAAACCATGCCAGCCAAGCAAAGCGGAATCGGTCCGCACGCTGGCCATAGACTTCACCGGATACCGCGCGAGCTCACGAACGTAACCGAGTTTAGTTAGCATATTGAATTCAAGTGGGGCCGATTGCGCTGCTACAATGCCCGCCGTGAAAAAGATATTACTCAACAAAGTCTTGCTTGTAATCATTATTTCCTCGGCGTGCTCGGGCTCGACGATAACGCAGCCCAATACTCCCGCTGCCACGCCGTCACCTGCGGCGAATTCTAATGAGAGTCGCCAAAAGGATGTGGACCCGGCGTTCGTGCAGATCGCAGCGAAGGCGCATGGCCGCGTCGGTTTTGCCGCACGCGTGTTGGAAACCGGCGAAGAGACGGGGATGAATACAAGTGAGCACTACCCGATGCACAGCGTTTACAAGCTGCCGATCTCGATGGCGGTGCTGCGGCACGTTGACGCGGGCGAGCTGAAGTTGGACCAGGTGGTGGAGATCAAACAGAGCGATCTCGCGGCGCAGGGATTGTTCAGTCCGATTCGTGACAGGAACCCGAACGGCGCGCGTCTCACCGTGGCGGAACTGCTGCGCTACGCTGTCTCGGTGAGCGACGGCACCGCAAGCGACGCGCTGCTGAGGCTGACGGGTGGAGCACAAGATGTGATGAAGTTTTTGAACGAGATCAAAGTCTCGGGCATCAACGTGGTCAACTCGGAAAATGAGATCGCGCGCGACTGGCAGACACAATATGAAAACTGGGCCACGCCCAACGGCGCGGTCGAGTTACTTGCTGCGCTACACGCGCGGCGAGGCTTGTCGGCAAACAGCCAAAAGCTCGTGCTGAAATTGCTGACGGAATCCATTCCCGGCCAGAAACGTTTGAAAGGGCAACTGCCGAGCGGGACCATCGTCGCACACAAGACCGGAACCGGCGGCACTCGCGACGGCCTCACTTCCGCGACTAATGACATCGGCATCATCACGCTGCTGGACGGACGACATCTCGCTGTTGCTGTCTTTATTTCCGACTCCACCGCTGATCTCGCAACGCGCGAAGCCGTTATCGCCGAGATCGCGAAAGCGTTGTGGGACAGATGGAGTCATAACTCGAAACGCAATGATGCTGCCGGCTGATGAGAGATGAGTTACCGCGTATATTTGCGGCCGCCGATGAAGCGAGATGCAGCCGAATTCGTGTCGCTTAATAAGCGCAGTGCATCCTTTCATCGTGGGCTTACGTCGCCGCCGAAAACGCAGGAGCAGTTTCTTGCATTTTTGACCCGCGTCCGAAAGGGTGCCTCCGTCTGTTTTTTTGTTTGCCGTAATCAGGATGACGCCATAGTCGGCGCCATCATGCTGCATCAGATCTTTCTCGGTCCACTTCGGAGTGCTTACCTTGGTTATTTCGTGGGAGCGCCGTTTGCCAATCATGGTTACATGACTGAAGCACTTCAACTCATGCTTCGCCATGCATTCAGGAAGATCAAACTGCACGAACGTTGGGCCATCACCGTTGAGGACTGGAGAAAGCTGCAACGTTTCTCAAAGCCAGTTGCAAAGTGAACTCGCAAATGACTCGTGCAACTAACAAGGAGCACGTATGACTCGCGCTATCAACGGCATCGCGCCGTTCTTCATCGCGAAAAACGTTTCTGCTTCCCTGGCTTTCTATCGAGATCTGCTCGGCTTCAAGGTGGCGTTTGCCGAACCCACTGACGATCCGTTCTTCGCCATCGTCTCTCGCGATGGCGCGATGATCTTTCTCAAGGACGTCGGCGTCGCGCCGGTCCCGAACCACACACGCGATGGGGCGGCGCGTTGGGACGCGTACGTCAACGTGCTCGATCCGGATGCACTCGCGAGTGAGTACTCGTCGCGCGGCGTTAAGTTTTCAAAGCCGCTCCAGGATACACACGACGGCTTGCGCGGCTTCGAGCTCGAGGACGCAGACGGCTACATCTTGTTCTTTGGCCGGCCTCGATCGTAGTCACTGCCACCTGATTGCCTGGAAGATGTTGGAGTAGTCGTCGCTCCAGACGCGCTCGCCTTTTCTGCCGTTGAGCCGCTGCCATTGCGAGTTGATAGCGAGGTTGCTGATCTCGGGCAGCGCACGCGCCATCACCATCCATTGCGACGGATCCTTGCCCTCGAAAGAACTCGGTTTCAAATCGTCAAAACCGATGCACACGAGTTTTCGGCTCTCGGCCAGATCGGCAAGGATCGGTTTGAGATTCAAACTGCGGTTGGAAATATGAAACGCGAGCATCCCGCCTTCGGCCAGTTTCGATAAATAAAGATCGAGCGCTTGTTCGGTAACGAGATGAATGGGGATGGCGTCGGAGCTGAAAGCGTCGAGAACAATCACGCCGTAATGACCAGCCTCGGCGTTCTGCAAATTCAAGCGCGCGTCGCCTTCGATCACGTTCAACGATCCGTTGGCGCAGTTTTGCAGATAAGTGAAATATGGCGAGTTGCGCGCGAGATCGATTACGTCGGAGTTGATTTCGTAGAACGTCCACTCCTGACCGGGTTGGGAGTATGAAGCCATCGCGCCGACGCCGAGCCCGATCACTGCGACACGCGCGTTCGCGGGAGCGGCGTTGAAAACAGCCATCACCTGGCCCAATGGTCCATTCTCATGATGATAGGAAAGAGGCTCGCAGCGTCGTGACTGTTCGACAAACTGCCTGCCGTGGACCGTGTTACCGCTGTACAGACTATTGATCCTTCCGGTTGAGTCGGTGGTCACGCGGCTGGTCCCAAAGAAATTTCGCGCGAGGTGGAGCGTGGGCTCGGTTGTGCTGGTGTAATAAACACTGGCGAGCATCACGGCGCAGAGACCCAGGCCAAACCGCAGCGGCCGCTCGCGAAAGAAATGATTGATGATAATTAACGGAACGCCGAGGACGATGAACAAGTTGACGATCGAAGAGCCAGGGCGAACGTGAGTGATGATTAACGCGAGGCTCACCGTAAGGACGAAAAGAGCGAGCGGATAGATCAGATCCAGATAAAAGCCACGACTCCGCGTTTCAGAGTCGCGTCGCAACAACATGCACGCCAGTACGATCACCAACGGATACTCAACCACCGACCTGAACAGCACCGGCGCAAGCAAGACATTGAATACGCTGCCCAGCGCGCCGCCGATAGCGATCCACAGATAGTATTCCGCGAGATGCGACACGGATGGTCTATTGTCCGCCAGTTGCCCATGAGACATCAGTGCCGCCACGAAGAAGAAGATGAGGTTTGCGAGGATTAGCAGCCAGGCCGGTTCCGTCGCGCCCGAAGAAAGGATCAGCGTTACGACGAGCGCGCCCACAATCACCAGCCGGTCCGCCGATAACGCAAATCGCGTCCTCGTAAACGCGATTACAAACGTGAGCAGATAGAGCGCTAACGGTATGACCCAAAACAATGGCACCGCGGCCACGTCGGCGGTGATGTACGTCGTAACGCCGAGCATCAGGCTCGAAGGAACAAACGCCAACGCCAGCCAGCGAAGTCGACGCAACGCGGTTACCTCATTATCCAAATCGCTTTCACTTAGCTCACGTGGAACGTCTTTATGACGCGCGGCGACTGCCGCAATTACACACGTCAGCACAATCAACATCGCAAACCCGACGCGCCAAAAGCGAAACTGCTGATTCAAACCGAGCGCCGGCTCTAACACCAACGGAAACGCCAGCAGCGCTAACAAACTTCCCGCATTGCTCGCCGCAAACAGAAAATACGGATCGATCGAAAGATAGTGTTGCAGTCTCGAAAACCAGCTTTGCAGCAGCGGATTACTCGCGGAAATGATGAAGAACGGCGGCCCGATTGAAAACAGCAGATTCTCGAGCAGCCATAACGTCGGCGTTGCTTGTTGCGAAGCGCTCAACACAGGCGCATGGATCGGAAAACGAAATAAATATCCTGCAATCAAGAGCAACAAACCCACATGCACGGCCGTCTGCGCTCGCACGCCCAGCCACCTCGACGACACGAGCGCGTAAACGTATCCCAGCAACAGCATCGTTTGGAAAAACAGCAGACACGTATTCCAAACAGCCGGCGCTCCGCCGAGCAACGGCAACAGAGTCTTCGCAATCAGCGGCTGAATCCAAAACAGCAAGCCCGCGCTGACAAAAAGCGTGACGGAGAAGAGCAGCGGCGCCAGATAAGTGTAGGTTGGTTTAGTTCTCACCATGTCAGGTCAGAGAGCTGGCCTTCTATTCTAAGCGATCCTTGGCTTGCTCCTTTTTGTGATCTCTTGCGCGTGAAGTATTGAAAGGCAGAGTTCACACTTCACGTAACCCCGGCGACGTCTCCCAACGCAATTTGACCTTCGGCCCCGGCTCGGCTGAGCTCGCGCCCGTTGCGCCGTTCACCTTTGTCAAAGAAGAGCTCACTGGCGAATCAGCGAAGTTCGACGTGACCGACGCGCGCGGCGTGACGTGGGTCGTCAAAGTCGGTCCGGGAGCGCAGGTGGAAATGGTTGCGACCCGTCTTGTCTGGTCAGTTGGCTACTTCGCGGACGAGGCTTACTATTTCGAGC
Source organism: Pyrinomonadaceae bacterium (assembly GCA_036503085.1). Classification (GTDB taxonomy): domain Bacteria; phylum Acidobacteriota; class Blastocatellia; order Pyrinomonadales; family Pyrinomonadaceae; genus PSRF01. The sequence continues at coordinate 4,614 of DASXXL010000577.1, forward strand.
GCGCGGAAATCAAGAACCTGCCGAAGCTGTCGCGCGGAAAGGAATTCATCGAGAACCGCTCGGTGGTGCGTGGCGCGCATCACTCACGACGGTTGGACCGCGGAGCAGGCGTTCGACGAAATGAAGAAATACGACTTCGACGACGGTGTCTTCGGCGGACCATCGGCGCAAAGGAAGTTTTGTGTTTGAGTTTTACGAGCAGCAGCAGAAGTTAAGCGGTGCTGCTAAATGAATCAGTACGCGAACGACTGATAGCGCTCGACGTCCGGCAGCTCGTCAAGCGATTCGACGATCGGGTTGAAGCGCAAGAGTTCACGAGCACGACTCGAAAGCTTCTCGAACTCGGCGCGCGGAATGTTGATGGAAACTTCGGGACGAAACAGCCAGCGACGCGAGTAACCGATCACGACCATCGGCCGCGGCTCGTTCGTACGATTCGGAGTGCCGCGATGGAGTCCGCGAACATCGCGCACCATCACGTCACCCAACTTCAGCGTAATCGGTTCGAGAGTGAGCTCGCCTTGTTCCAGTTGGCGCAAGCCCTCTTCCTTGGACATCATGTGCGTGCGTCGCGCGACTTCGAATGGACCGTTCTCAACGCGCACGTCTACGAGGGGAAAGTTTACGGCGAGTTGAAACGGCGGCGTCTCCTGCCCGGTTTCAGGAAACAGTGGCAACGCATCACGATGAATCTCCTGCGTCGTTGACCCAAGGATAGGTGTGTCGGAGGCAAGCTGGCACATCACTGCGTCAGTTCCGACTAGTTGCTCCACGATCGCCAAAAGGTCGTCATCCTCGTAGATGCATGGATCGGCGAAAGGTTCGGTAAAGGGAAGCGTGACGTAATAGCGGGCCGGGCCGCGGTTTTGCAGATGTCCCTCACGCGCGATGTGCTGCTCGAGTAGCGGTAGAAAACT
>DASXXL010000578.1:0-7776 GCA_036503085.1 Pyrinomonadaceae bacterium
AGTAGTTCATCACCGGCGTCGCAAATCTTTTGCAAGGTCTGCATGTGCCACACGTGATCACGATCGCTGTGAACTTTACGTTCGGTAGCCAACAGGTGAAACGGCGCGAGCTTCAGATCGTCGAGTGAACGCACGGGCCAACAATAACGCCGGTAAGCAGCAATGTATTTTTCGGCGGCAGTCTGTCGGCCGCGATAAGCAGCAAGCAACGGCGCAGTCTCAGCCGCAACTTCGACCGCGCTTTGCAGCACCGTCACAACATCAGGCAAGGCAGCGCGAGCGGCTGCGCCGACCGCCGCGTACTGTTGCCGCACAAGCTCCTGCGCCTTCGCGGACCACGGCATCAATTCACAATCCAAACACACCCAATCAGTCGCGAACTCGTCCCACGTTCCGGCAGCATTCAACGCCGCTTGCAGCCGCGAAATAAACTCAGCTTCGAGTGTTTGATCGTCGAAGAACCTTCTTCCGGTTCGCGTGTAGCAGATCCCTGCCGTGTCTTCGACAACACCGAAACGCTTCCGCGCTGCGTCATGGTTGCGACAAACGATGACCACCGCACGTGAACCCATGTGCTTCTCCTCGCAAACAACCCGCGCCACGCCGCCGTTGCGAAAGTAAGCGAAGACCTCCGCCGGGTGTTCCAGCAGTTCGGCCTCACGAGTCGTTTCCGACGGCGACATCGTAGGCGGCAGATAAATCAACCATTTCGGATCCACTGCAAACCGGCTCATCACTTCGAGCGCGGCAAAACTGTTCTCTTCGCGAATCGTCACGGTGCGGTGCAAACGAGTAGAGATGATGCGTTTGCCCGAAACGTCCGCGATGTCGAGCACGTCGTCATACGTCTGTTGCGCTGTGAGTGCGGACGCCTGCTCGTCTTCAGCGAGGAATGGTTTGGCCGATTGATAGTAGGTGGCCTGCGCCGGCACGGATACGAGTTCCTTCTCCGGGTATCTCAGCGCGGTCAACTTGCCGCCGAACACACAACCAGTATCGATGCAGATCGTGCCGTTCAGCCATTCAGGTTCGGGCACCGGCGTGTGGCCGTAAACAACCATCGCTTTGCCGCGATACTCCGCGGCCCAGTTGTATCGAACGGGCAAACCGAATTCATCAGTCTCGCCCGTGGTTTCGCCGTAGAGCGCGAAATCCCTGACCTTGCCGGAACCGCGTCCCTGAAGTCCTTCCTTCAACCCGGCATGGGCCACGACGAGCCGGCCGTCGTCCAACACGTAGTGGCTGACGAGGCCGTCGATGAAGTCAGCCACCTGTTCTTTGAATTCCGGAGACCCGTGATCGAGTTGCTGCAGCGATTCGGCGAGTCCATGAGTAATCTGCACGTCGCGGCCGCGCAGTTTGCGCATGAGCTTTGAATCGTGATTTCCCGGAACGGCGAGGGCAGCGCCGGATTGCGTCATGCTCATCACCAGCTTCAGCACTTCCGGCGTCTTTGGACCACGGTCGACCAAATCGCCAAGAAAGATCGCCTTGCGACCTTCAGGATGATGCGCTTCGAAAGTGCCGTTACTCGCCGTGAACTGATAGCCGAGTTTCGTCAGTAACGAATGCAGTTCGTCAAAACAGCCGTGAACGTCGCCGATGATGTCGAACGGTCCGTGATCCTGTTTGCGGTTGTTCCAGAGTGGTTGCCGTTCGATCAGCACTTCCTCGACTTCCGCCGGTGAAGAAAACTCATAAATGTGACGGAAGCCTTCGCGTTTCAGATTGCGCAGCGAACGCCGCAATTGCTGACTCTGCTGTCGAACGACGTGCGGACCAAAATTACGATCCGCTCGCTGCTGGTTGCGATCCTGGCAAATCCGATCCGGTAAATTGAGAACGAGTGCGACGGGTATGACGTGATACTCGCGAGCCAGCGCAACCAGCGGTTTGCGCGCCTCCGGCTGCACGTTCGTCGCATCGACTACAGTTAACTTGCCCGCCGCGAGCCGCTTCGCCGCAATGAAATGCAATACCTCGAACGCATCTTTGGTAGCTGCCTGATTGTTTTCATCGTCGGAAACGAGCGCGCGACAGAAGTCGGACGAGAGCACTTCGCTCGGCTTGAAATGCGCGCGCGCAAACGTTGACTTCCCGCATCCCGAAGGACCGATGAGTACGACCAGTGACAGCTCAGGAATGGTGATAGTTCTCAAGCTGCTGCCGCTTCCTTGTTGAAAATTGCCATCTGCGTCGGCGGTCCAAATTCAACGTCCTCGGGGCCGACCGGCAGAAACCGCACTGCATAGCCAAACCGCGTAGCCATCGCGCCGGCCCAATCGCGAAACTCGGCGCGCGTCCATTCGAAGCGATGATCCTTGTGACGAAACTTCCCCGCCGGCAGGTTCTCGAAACATGAGTTGTATTCAACGTTCGGCGTCGTGAGTACGATCGTCTCGGGCCTGGCGAACTCAAACAACACTCGCTCGAAAGCCGCGAGCCGTGGCTGGTCCAGGTGTTCGATAACTTCGATTACCGCGGCGGCATCGAAGCCGGCGAGCCTGTTGTCACGATACATCAGCGAGCCGTGCAACAGCTTCAGTCGATTGCGTTGCCGATCCGGCAATCGCTCCAGCCGTAGCCGCTCTTTAGCAATTTCCAACGCACGGTGGGAAACGTCGACGCCGGCGATCTCCTCGAACGCGCGATCAGCCAGCAACACGCGCAGCAGTTTTCCCTCGCCGCAACCAAGATCCAACACGCGCTTCGCATTGCTGCTTTTGAGCGCGGCCAGCACTGTGTTTAGCCGCTGCTCGTTTAGATTCAGCTTTCTTTCTACGGCCTCTTCTTCGCCGTCGTGAATCTCTTCTTTTACGTCGACTTCACGCGATTCCTCCTCGTTCAAACGAGCCAGCGCATCACGCGCAAGATCACGGCGATATTTGAGATAACGTCGCGTGATCTCGTCTCTCTCCGGATGCTGGTTCAACCAGCCGCTGCCATGCCGGAGTAGTTTTTCAACCTCATCATCGCCGACCCAGTAGTGCTTTTCGTTGTCGAGCACCGGAACCAAAACGTAAATGTGCGTGAGTAAATCCTGGAGCCTTTTCTCTCCGGTGAGCTCGACGGTGAAGTACGAGCTGTCGCCCCATTCAGGAAAAGCTTCGTCGAGCGGGTGACGTTGAGTAACGACCTGATAACCGAGCGGCTCAAACAAGCGACGCACGAAGTTTTCACCACCGCGACACGGCAGCACTGAGATTTTGGCCTGCAACGGAATCGGTGTGGCCGCGAGCTCAGGTCTGTCCTTGCTGCGACCGCCGAGCGCGCTGCCAAAGACACGCGAGATAGCGACACTGAGAAATGAAGACGCGACGTAAGGCCGGTCGTTCACATATTGATCCAGCGTTCCGCCTTCGCCCGCCGGACCACGACGGTTCCGTACGAGGCCAACGGGATCGACGTCGAGCAACAGCGCCGCCGTACAAACATTCGCGTTGGCTTGCGGGTAAAAAACGTGGGCCTGTCCAAAGGAAAGAGGAAAGGTGTGTAACCGCGCCGGATTCTTATGCAGGAGATAGCCGAGATCAGTCGCCGGCTGATGGGTCGTCGTGATGGTTAGCAACATGCGCCGTCAGTTTACAGACGCCGCATGTTGCTGACAAAGCTTTGCCCCAAACTCAACGAGCGCACTCGTCTCTGTGTCTCTGTGTCTCTGTGGTTAATAATTTCTTAGCGGAAACCAACCACAGAGACGCAGAGGCACAGAGAATCAGTTCGCAACCGACTTTTAGCAAAAGCCTGCTGACAAAAGGGTTTCTACTTTTGTGCGCCGGCCGTGGAATACTTCTCAAAGCGCGGCTCGGTTGGTCCGAGACGGTCGATGCCCTGGAAGTCGACCATCCAACCTGGATACTCCGGCGGCAACGCACTCACTTCGTCGAGCACTCTGATCTCGTCCGCCGACAGCTTTACGTCGACAGCCGCAAGATTGTCCTGTAGTTGGTCCATGCGTTTCGCGCCGATGATCACGGAGGTCACGAACGACCGCGTCAACAACCACGCCAGCGAAATGCGCGCGGCGCTACAGTTATGCGCCTTCGCAATCGGCGCGATCGCGTCGAGTATGTTCCAGGTGCGTTCCTTGTCAACGAGCGGAAAATCAAACTCCGAACGGCGCGAGTTCTCCGGCCGCTGGTTCTCGCGGCTGAACTTTCCGGAAAGCAGACCACCGGCGAGCGGACTCCAAACCAGCAGCGCGGTTCCTTCCGACTCGAGCAACGGAACGATATCGCGCTCGAGATCGCGACCGGCGATCGAGTAATACGCTTGCAACGAATCGAAACGCGCGTAGTTCTTCAGCTCCGAGATGCCGAGCGCCTTCGCGATCTTCCACGCGTGCCAGTTCGAACAGCCGATGTAACGCACTTTGCCCTGGCGCACGAGAATGTCGAGCGCCTGTACCGTCTCTTCCACCGGCGTCAGTGGATCGTTAGCGTGAATCTGGTAGAGATCGATGTAGTCCGTTTGCAGACGCCGCAGACTTCCCTCCACTGAATCGAGTATATGAGCGCGTGACGCGCCGACCGAATTGCGTCCTGGTCCAACACGTCCGGCGACCTTCGTCGCGATCACCACGTCCGCACGTTGCAAACCGAGATTCTTGAGCGACTGCCCGAGCAGCGTTTCGCTTTTGCCTTCGGAATAAATGTCGGCGGTGTCTATGAAATTAATGCCCGCATCTATCGAACCCTTGACCAGCTCATCCACGCCGGCTTGATCGACGTTGCCGATCGCTTCCCACATTCCGCCGTTGCCGCCGAACGTCATCGTCCCGAGACAGAGTTGTGAAACGATCAGGCCAGTGTTTCCTAACGTCTTGTATTCCATGTAAGTCCCCTTTCGAATTTGGGTGATTATAGGCAACCGAGAGGCGAAGACTAAATGAAGGAACAGATCGATCAAGTTCGTTGGCTCGGGGTGTTGGCGGTGACCGCGATCGCCCTTTACCTGTGCTGGCTGATGCTGCGGCCGTTTATCGGTGTACTCGCGTGGGCAGTGGTGCTCGTGATCGTGTTCTATCCGGTTCATCAGCGGCTGGCGCGCAAAATCAAAGGCCGCAGCCTGAGCGCGCTCGTGTCGTGTCTGCTCGTCGTGCTCATCGTGGTGTTGCCGCTGATCGTGCTCACGTTTACGCTCGCGCAGGAGTTGGCGGGCGTGATTCCCAAGATTCCCGCGCAGATCTCACAACTGATGAACCCCGAGACCTCGCTACTCGGCAAAGTGTCCGAATGGATCCAGCAACGCTTCGGCATCGACACGTTCCGCTCGCAGGAGTTCATGGTCGATCAACTCAAACGCACGAGCGAATTCATCGTGGGTTTCTCGTTAAACGTCGCGAGCAACATCGTGAGCGCGATCATCAAGGCGTTCTTCGTGATCTTCACGATGTATTACCTCTTCCGCGACGGCGACAAGATCGTCGCGCGGCTTCCGTCGGCGCTGCCGCTCAGCCGCGGTCAAAGCGAAACGATCATCGCGCGCACGAAGGAAGTTGTCAGCGCGAGCGTTTACGGTGTGGTGGTGATCGCCGGGTTGCAAGGCTTTCTCGGCGGCGTGATGTTCTGGATTCTCGGCATACCGTCAGCGCTGTTGTGGGCGGTGCTGATGGCGTTTGTCTGCATGATCCCGGTGCTCGGTTCGTTTCTCGTTTGGCTGCCGCTGTCGATCTACCTGATGGTTACGGGTCACTGGACGAAAGCGGTGGTGCTACTCGTCTGGGGCGCACTCGCGATCAGCACGATCGATAACTTCCTGCGCCCGCGGCTGATCAGAAACCACACCCGTTTGCACGAGCTTTTCGTCTTCTTTTCCGTGCTCGGCGGTATCAGTGTCTTCGGGCTGCTCGGCATCGTGCTCGGCCCGGTCGTACTCGCGATCACGCTCGGCCTGCTGCAAACCTTCAGCGCCCGGCACAGTTGACGCACTTTGCTAAAATTGATCTCGGAAGAGAGGTTTAGAACATGCGGGAAGCAATCGAATTTTTAACAGACGAACAACTTAAAACCGACCTATTACAGACTGGCAAAAGCGAATCGACGCAGCCGGCAAACGACGACGAGCTGCTGGACGCGTATTCAAAAGCGGTAATTTCGGCGGCGGAAAAAGTGAGCCCGTCCGTCGTCTATATCGAAGTACAACAAGCGACAAACAATCGGCGGGGAAACGATCCGCGCGTGCCGCGGGAAGCACGCGGCAGCGGCTCGGGTTTCATCTTCACGCCGGACGGCTTCATTCTCACGAACAGTCACGTCGTCCACGGCGCGACGAAGATTGAAGTCACTGTTACTGACGGCAGCAAGTACAGCGCGGAGTTGATTGGCGACGACCCGGACACTGATCTCGCCGTGATCAGGATCAACGCGCCGAACCTCGTGCCCGCTCATCTAGGCGAGTCGCAGCAAGTGCGCGTCGGCCAACTGGTCTTAGCGATTGGCAATCCTTACGGCTTCCAGTACAGCGTCACGGCCGGTGTCGTGAGTGCGTTGGGACGTTCGCTCCGCGCGCGCTCGGGACGCTTGATGGACGCCGTGATTCAAACAGATGCCGCACTCAATCCCGGTAACTCGGGTGGACCACTCGTCAATTCTCGTGGCGAAGTGATCGGTGTCAACACGGCGATGATCCTGCCCGCGCAAGGCATCTGCTTTGCGACGTCGATCAACACAGCGAAGTTTGTCGCGAGCCGCTTGATACGCGACGGCAAAGTGAGTCGCAGTTATATCGGACTGGCCGGACAGAACGTGCCGCTGCCGCGACGGATCGTGCGTTACTACAATCTCGCGGTTGAGAGTGGAATCCTCGTGGTATCGTTTGAAGAAAAAAGCCCGGGCGAAAAAGCCGGGCTGCGCGAAGGCGACATCATCGTCGGTTTCGACGATCGGCCCATCGCAGGTATCGACGATCTGCACAAGCTGCTGACTGAAGAACGTATTGGCCACAAGTCGTCGCTCCTGGTGATTCGCGGCACACAGAAGCTGGATCTCGCAGTGACGCCCGAGGAATCGAAGTCGCGCGAGTAACTAAAATTCCACTAAAGGATCGTTCCGCTGACACATAGTCCTGCGACTCTCCGCGACAAATCCCGCGGAGGTAAACAGGACTATGCGTTGGCGAGGCGAACGACAAAGCACAAACATCGAGGACCGTCGTGGTCTGTCCGGAGGGAAGATCGCGGTCGGCGGCGGACTGGGCACCGTGGTGATCATGATCATCGCGCTGCTCTTCGGCGCGGACCCGCGACAACTGCTGCAGCAGGTCCCCGACAATCAACCAGGTCAGGTCCAAACCTCACGTCCGCAAAATCCGCAAGAGGAAGAGCTGAAACAATTCGTCGGGGTCGTGCTCGGGAAAACGGAAGACGTTTGGCACGACATCTTTCGTCAGAACGGGCGCGAGTATCGCGAACCGACATTGGTCCTATTTACGGACCAGGTGCGTTCGGCTTGTGGGATTACGGGCGCCGCGGTTGGACCGTTTTATTGTCCCGGTGACGAGAAGGTTTACATCGATCTGTCGTTCTATGAAGAGCTGCGGCAACGTTTCAACGCGCCTGGTGATTTCGCGCAGGCGTATGTAGTGGCGCATGAAGTTGGTCATCACGTGCAGAAGTTGTTGGGGATCTCGGAACGCGTCGAGAGGTTGCAACAACGGTCGAGTGAACTCGAAGCGAACCAGTTGTCGGTGCGTTTGGAGTTGCAGGCGGATTTCTTTGCGGGCGTGTTTGCGCGTTACGTGCAAAACCAGGGCGTGCTCGAAGCCGGCGACATAGAA
>DASXXL010000579.1:0-1869 GCA_036503085.1 Pyrinomonadaceae bacterium
CGATCCGGTTGAGCTTGGTTTGCAGGTTGATCAGTCGGTAATACGCTTGAGTTGCGAATGGTTCTGTGTCGATGCACTTCCGATATTCGGCGGCGGATTGCTCCGGTTCGCGATCTTCCAATAACAGCGCTTTCGCATAATGCCCCCAAGCCCACTCCGGTGCCAAGCGTACGACCTTTTCGAGAGCGTCAGGCTGCAGGCTGCCGTCGTAGCGGAAATAGTTAGCCATCAAGTAAACGGGATTGTCGGGGTCTCGCTGGAGCAGCGTTCTGCACTCCGCTTCGACCGCACTGAAGCGGCCCAGGACTTTTCTTTTATCTTTATGTATTCAACGTGCGCCGGCAGATAATTCGGTGCGAGAGAACGCGCCCGCTGAAAAACCATCATCGCTTCACGAAACTCACCGTTTTCGGCAAGCTCCAGCCCGCGCTTCATCAACACCCGCACCTTAGCTGGTGGCGGCGCGTTTAGGCTGCGACCCCGATCTAATGTCGCCGCAGAGTTTCGTCCGTAACCAGTCGTTAAGACGGCGAGCGTCAAAACTAGCAGCAGGGGAATTGAACGGCTTTTCATCGGTTCACAGTACTTCAGAAAACGACTTCCGTTCCAAATTCTAATTCTTTTTCTCGGCATCGGATGCGCCGTTTGCACCTTCAAGGCTTTTCCGCTAAAAGAGTCGGCGTTGTGAGCTATCCGTTTACCGCCATCGTCGGCCAGGAGGAGATGAAGCTGGCCTTGATACTCAACCTCGTCGATCCTTTGATCGGCGGCGTTTTGATCATGGGCCATCGCGGGACGGGCAAGTCGACGGCTGTGCGTGCGCTCGCGGATTTACTGCCGCCGATCGAGATCGTGGCCGGCTGTCCTTATAACTGCGATCCGTCGAATCCGTGTTCTCACTGCCTGTCGAATCAGGAACGTGTGACGGCGAAGGCGATGGTGCCTGTGCCGGTCGTCGAGCTGCCGCTGGGTGCGACCGAGGACCGCGTCTGCGGCACGATCGACATCGAACGCGCGCTCGCGTCGGGCCGCAAGGTTTTCGATCCGGGACTACTCGCGCGCGCCAACCGTGGCTTCTTATATATAGACGAGGTCAATCTCCTGGAGGACCATCTCGTCGATCTCCTACTGGACGTGGCGGCGACTGGAAGGAATCGGGTCGAGCGCGAAGGGATCTCGGTCGAGCACCCGGCGAGTTTTGTTCTGATCGGCTCGGGAAATCCGGAAGAAGGCGATCTGCGGCCGCAGTTGCTCGATCGTTTCGGTCTGCACACCGAAGTGGTCACTGAGAATTATCTGAAGAACCGCGTCGACATCGTCGAGCGACGCGACGCGTACGATCGCGACGCGGCAGAGTTTGCTGAGAGGTTTGCGCCGGAACAGCAACAACTCGCAAAACGCATTGCGCGAGCGCGTTCCAACTTGCGCAAGGTCGTAGTCGCGCGACCGATACTCGAAAAGATCGCGCAGCTTTGTGCGGACCTAAAGGTCGACGGCCATCGTGGTGAGCTCACGATCATGCGTGCGGCGCGTGCGCTTGCCGCGTTCGACGGCCGGAAATCAGTTAATGAGAACGACGTGAGAACAGTGTCGGCGATGTCGTTGCGGCACCGTTTGCGTCGCGATGCGCTCGATGAGACCGCGACGAGCGAACAGATCGAGCAGGCGGTGGATGAGGTTCTTCCGCGTTCGGCGCCGAAGTCGGACGATCAACGGGGCAAGGATGACACGGATGAAAAAGATCCGGATCAAGAGGATCAACCACCTGCCGGAGGAGATCCCACTTTCAATCCGCCAAATCCCGCTCCTTCTCGTTCACGCAACGGCGGCCCGCCTAATAAAAAGGACGCGCCATCGCAACCCGCAGTC
>DASXXL010000580.1:0-10981 GCA_036503085.1 Pyrinomonadaceae bacterium
TACGTTGCCGCGCCTTTGACAACGCTCGATCTCTCGAAAAAGTCAGGTGATGAGATTCCGATTGAGGAGCGCGATCCGGCTGAGGTGACGCACATTCGCGATCAGCAGTTGGCGCCGGACGGCATCAGCGTTCAAAATCCCGCGTTCGACGTGACGCCGAATCACTTAATCGCGGCAATCATTACTGACAAGGGCGTCGCGCGCGCGCCGTACGATGAGAGCCTGAAGGAACTGTTTCAGAGCGCGGAAACAAATTAGGAATTCGCGAAGCGGCTCATCTGCCACCAATCCATGGTTCGTTTCAAGCCTTCACGCAAACCAACTTTGCATTCGTAACCGAGCAGCTCGCGGGCCATCGTGTTGTCCGCGAGACTGTGCTTCACATCGCCCACACGCGCTGCGGCGTACTCAGCGTTCACATCCTGCTTGCCTGTCAATTCTTTCAGCACCGCAAGCAGTTGGTTCAACGTGATGCGCTCGCCGTTCGCGACGTTAATGACTTTGCCCGATGCGCCCGGCGCATCCGCAGCGCTGAGATTCGCCGCGACGACGTTGTCGATGTAAGTGAAATCGCGCGACTGTTCGCCGTCGCCGAAGATCATCGGCGTGCCGTTGCCGAGCAGCGCACTGATGAAACGCGAAACCACGCCCGAGTATTGCGACGTCGGATCCTGTCGTGGTCCAAACACGTTGAAGTAGCGCAGCGCCACCGTTTCGAGTCCGTAAACACGAGTGAAGACGCGGCAGTAATATTCGCCCACGAGTTTCGCAACGGCATAAGGCGACAACGGATCCGGCAGCATCTGTTCGGACTTCGGCAACGTCGGCTGATCGCCGTAGGCCGAGCTCGACGCGGCATAGACCACGCGCCGTACTTTCTGATCGCGCGCCGCCAGCAGCAGTGAAAACGTTCCGTCCACTGACGCGATGTGCGTCTGTTTCGGCGCTTCAACCGAACGCGGCACCGACGGAATTGCGGCCTCGTGAAAAACCACTTCAGCGCCTTGGAGTGCTTTCTGCACGAGGTCTTCATCGGCAACACTGCCCTCGATGAAATCGATGTCGCCGCCAATCTCTTCGAGGTTCTCGCGATGGCCCGTCGAGAGATCATCGATCACTCTGACGCGCGCACCGCTGTTGCTGAGCGCGGCTGCGATGTGCGAACCAATAAAACCCGCGCCACCTGTTACGACCACTATTCCCGTTAACGGCATCGTTTATCGGCCCACACCCACGTATTGAAAACCAAGTTCTTTCATGTCATCGGGATCGTAAATGTTGCGGAGGTCGGCGACTTTCGGCGTCGCCATGAGGTCGCGAATGCGTGCGAGGTCGAGCGCGCGAAACTGGTTCCACTCGGTGATAAAGACGAGCGCGTCGGCGCCGGTCACGGCCGCGTATTCATCTTCGGCATACTCGATCTGCAACGGTAACTTCTTCGCTTCCGTCATCGCTACCGGATCGTAAGCGCGAACTTTTGCGCCGTCCGCGACGAGACTCTGAATGATGGGGACCGCAGGCGCCTCGCGCATGTCGTCAGTTTCGGGTTTGAACGCGAGTCCCAACACCGCGATTGTTTTGCCCTGCAGCTTGCCGACGAGTTCGCGAATCTTGTCGAGCATCAGTTCACTCTGCTTCTCGTTGACTTGAATCACTGCATCGACAATCAACGACTCGCATTCATACTGCCGCGCTACTGACGCCAAAGCCCGCGTGTCTTTAGGAAAACAGGAACCACCAAAACCCGGACCGGGATGAAGAAACTTACTGCCGATGCGTTTGTCCATACCGATCGCGCGCGCCACGTCGTGAACGTCGCAACGTATCTTGTCGCACAGGTTCGCAATCTCGTTGATAAAGGAAATCTTAGTGGCGAGAAAAGCGTTTGCCGCGTACTTGGTTAACTCGGCGGCTTCGAGCGACGTGATCACAAACGGCGCTTCAATCAGATAAAGCGGACGATATAGGTCTTTCATGATCGCGATCGCTTCTTCATCGCGGCTGCCGATCACGACACGATCCGGACGCATGAAGTCGTTGATCGCCGCGCCCTCGCGCAGAAACTCGGGATTGGAAACGACACCAAACGTGGCTTTCGTCTTTTTGCGCTCCGCGATCAGTTTGCGAAGGTGTTCGCCGGTCCCGATTGGCACGGTCGACTTCGTGACAATCACCTTGTAGCCGTTCATGTAATCCGCGATCGAGCCCGCTGCCTCCTCAACAAACCTCATATCGGGAGAGCCGTCTTCTTTCGGCGGCGTACCTACGGCGAGAAAAATCACTAGCGCCTGTTCGACCGCCTGGCGCACGTCGGTTGTGAACCGCAAGCGGCCGGCCTGACTGTTCTTCGCGACGAGTTGCTCGAGACCCGGCTCGTAGATCGGCATTCTGCCGTCGAGCAAATCCTTGATCTTCTGTTCATCGACGTCCACGCAAGTGACGTCGACACCAAACTCGGCAAAGCAGGCCCCGGTAACGAGTCCTACATAGCCGGTTCCAATAACTGCGATATGCATTCGGAGATTCCTAAACGGCAGGGGCCGACAAAAACATGCGGGCAAAATCTTGCGGGCCACGCGCAGTTCTCGCGTGACCCGCAGAGTCAATTCATAGTGACCGCAGCGCTGGTAGCCAGTGCCACAGTGCTTTTACCAACGGACGAAACTTTACTTGGTCGGGCTGACTACGGTAACGCTGCCGCCAAAGTTAAGGTCGTTGTTGTGGAACGCAGCGTAAAGAACACCCGCCACGGCGCCACCGATAGCCAACAGCAGCACGGCCAACGCGCCACCGCTCAGACCGTGGTCGTCATCAGTGTCAGGGCTCGGCGTTCCTGCGGTTGCACTCTCGCCGGCTGCGATTTGCTTCGAAGTATTGCCGGTGCGAAATTGCGCGACACCCGACTGAGTGGCAACTGATGTGCGGCCGCGCAGTGCACTCACCGTGAAGGTGGTAGCCTGGCTGCCATCGACCACAACTGTTCCGTCTTTGGTGGTCAGGTTAACTGTCTTACCGGCCAAGGTCGATACCTGGGCACTGCCGGTTTCGAGCATCGCAGTGATGCTGCTGTCCGAGAAGCTAAGGTGAAGACTGCTGTTCGGAGCGAGTTCCACGCGTCCGACCTTGCTAATGTTCACCGATGCGCTGCTTTGAGCCGCGGTGTTAATCGTTGAATCCGTAAACACCGTGCCACCAGAGATAACCTTTTGGCCGTTCACCGTCACTTGCCCGGAGACCGACAACTCGCCCGACGCTTTGGCGCCTGGCGCAGCCAATACCACCATTGAGTAGACACTCAAAACGGCAACCGCCACAGCAGTCGCGATGGACTTGCGGCTCCAAGATTTGCTGATCATCAACTTTCCTCCCGTAATGTGTAACACAAAGGTCTTTAGTGCGTACCGCGACGGCCTAACAGTCGTGGGAAACTATCGTCTGAGGTTGCAAGAACCTGCAAAGCACTTAATTGCCAGAAATTACGCGTTGAAACCACTTAACGCTTGGGATTTATTACACTAATAAAAGTTCTCTGTCAACAAACATTTGGCCGGACATTGCCACAAAACTGTGTCAGGACCAGGCAGGATTATCTTTGCGGGCGACCAGCCTCGGCCTTGCTGGAATCGGCCTTTTCGTTGAGTTCGGCCTGTTCGTATGGATCCAGCCGGGCAAATAAATAAAACACCTCGCCGGCTCGGACCACGCCGAGGAAACGGAACGTCTTCCGGACCACTTCGCCGACCTTCAAACTCGACGGCGCGGGGGCTTCCGAGCCGAAAAGCAGGCCCAACTCGCCCGCCGAAACCGCCTCCAATTCGGGCAAATAGTCGTTATTCGTCTCGCGGGCGAGCCGAATCGCCATCTGCCGCAGGGCTTTTATGCGGTTCGAGTTGTGCCTGTAATAGGTCGGACTGACTTCCCTGCGGCTGACACGGTCGTCTACGACCTCCTGCTCGTCCTTCAGGTAACCGAGATAGGCGCGCACGACTGGACCAAATTCGTCGTCGGCACGCTGCGGCCTGCGCTTGTTGGCTTTCAGCGTCGGAACACACGTGAAGATCAAGACAGCGACGAGTAGAAGCGCCGGTACTCTTCTCTTGTGAGTGGCCATCGTCTTACCGCCTGGCTCGCGTATGTCCTGGTGATGTTGGCCGCGCATTATAGCAACCGTTCGGTTAAGTAAATTGCGCACGTCTGTCGGCAATGTTACATTGATCTTCGTTTTCCGTTAAGCGCGATGTCTGCGTCAGATCCTCAAGCACACAATCATAAAGCGAACGTGGCTCTCGGTGTCTCCGGCGGGATTGCCGCTGAGAAAGCGATCGAGGTCCTGCGCGGTTTGCAGAAGGGCGGCTGTGTGGTCCGGGTGGCGATGACGAAGCGTGCGTGCGAGTTTGTGCAGCCGCTCACGTTCCGCGCGCTTTCGGGCGCGCCTGTAATCGTTGACGATTACGCGCCGGACAATCCAGACCCGATTGCGCACATCACGTTTTCGCAAAGTTGCGATCTGCTGGTGGTCGCACCCGCGACGGCCAACATCATCGCGAAGTTTGCGAACGGCGTCGCTGATGATTTTCTCACTTCCACTTATCTCGCTTGTTACGCGCCGGTTTTGATCGCGCCGGCGATGAATACCACGATGTGGCAGCATCCTGCGACGCAGCGCAACCTCGAACGGCTGCGCGCGGATGGAGTTCACATTCTCGAGCCGGACGCGGGTGAGATGGCTTGCGGCACGATTGGACCAGGACGGCTCAGCGAACCCGATCGCATTGTAGCCGCCGCGTTGGAGATCTTGGGATCGACTCAGAAGAAAGATTTGAGTGGCGAACGTTTTCTGATCACAGTTGGCGCAACGCGCGAAGAGATCGATCCGGTCAGATTTATCTCGAACCGTTCGTCTGGCAGGATGGGATTTGCGCTCGCGGAAGCGGCGTTGAAACGCGGCGGTGAAGTTACGGTCGTCGCAGGAATCACGACTGTCGATCCGCCGGCTGGCGTGCGAGTCGTGCGCGCGATTTCGGCTGAAGAGATGAATCAGGCGGTCGCGCGTGAGAGCCACAGCGCCTCTGTATTTATCGGAGCTGCCGCAATTGCGGATTATCGTCCGGCGCAACGCGCGGCCCAGAAGATCAAGAAGTCGGAAGAGTCTGTAATGCTCACGCTCGAACGAACACCTGACGTGCTCGCAAACGTCGCCGCGGCGCGAACGAACGGACTGCTCGTCGTCGGCTTCGCGGCGGAAACGGAAAACGTCATCGCAAACGCGCGCGAGAAGCTGCGCTCTAAAAAACTCGATGCGATCGTAGCGAACGACGTCACCCGCGAAGGTTCAGGTTTCGATTCGCGGACGAACGCGATTACGATACTCACCGCCCGAAGCAACGACGCGATCGAACTGCCAACGCTCTCTAAAACCGAAGCGGCGAACCGAATCCTTGATTGCATAGTTACTCTGCGAGCGCGATGAAACCATCTTCCGAAGTCCAGCAACTGATCACCGACACAAAGAAACAGCTCGAACACCTGCGCACGCTCGGCGTCGAAGGCATTCGTTTAGAGCAAGGGATTCATTTAAACGTTACGCCAGCGGCTCCAATCCCAACTTCCCCAAAGCCAATCGCCCAACCGCGTCCAACGAGCACAGCGTTATTCGAAGATCTTCCCCCATCACCACAAAAACTAACGCCCTCAACCGAAACGTTCGAACAGATTCACGCCGAGATCGGCGACTGCACGCGTTGCCCGCTGCACCTCGAACGCACCCACGTGGTCCATACCGAAGGCAATCGCAAAGCGCGTCTAATGTTCGTCGGCGAAGCACCGGGTGCTGACGAAGACGCACAGGCACGTCCCTTCGTCGGCCGCGCCGGCCAGTTGCTCACAAAAATCATCGAAGCCATCGGCCTGAAACGCGAAGACGTATTGATCGGCAACGTCAACCGTTGCCGCCCACCGCAGAACCGCGCGCCCATGCCCGACGAAGCCGCGACGTGCAAACCGTTTCTCGAACGCGAGATCGCTGTCGCGCAACCGGAAGTGATCGTCGTGCTCGGCAACACCGCGCTGAAGAATTTGCTCGATACCCGCGAAGGCATAACGCGCGCGCGCGGACGCTTTCACGATTACAAAGGAATCAAGGTCATGCCGACGTTTCACCCCGCGTATCTCCTGCGCGACCCGAGCAAAAAGCGCGAGACGTGGGAAGATTTGAAGAAGGTTCGAGACTATCTCGACAGCACAGCTAAGCCGTAGAATTCATCTGTGTCCAAAAGCACTGGAACTGAGATCTCGTTACAAAACGAACCTCACACCGCGACGAGCGCCTCACGCTTCGTGGAAGTCGCCGTGCCGTTGCACGTCGCGCAGACTTTCACCTACAGGCTCACACCCGAGCTGAGCACCGACGCGAAGCCCGGCGCGCGCATCAAGGTCCCGTTCGGCCGCAAAGTAATCACCGGTTACATCGTCGCGCTTCACGACGCACTGCCGCCGGATAGCAGTCTCGCCGAAGCAGACATTAAAGACGCCGCGAGTCTCGTCGATCTTGAGCCGGTCTGCACACCAGAGATTTTGCAGCTCGCACGGTGGGTGGCGGATTACTACGCGTCGCCGCTCGGCGAAGTGATCAAGGCGACGTTACCGCCGGGAATCAATCCGCCGCCGCAGGGGTCATTCGTGAAACCGAAATTCCGTCGATTCGTGAGGCTATTAGCCACAGATTCAGAGCCGAAAAAAATCACGGATCGACAAAAGACAGTGTTGACGACCCTGGAAAAAGGGCCGCTGGCGTTGCAAGCGCTGCTCAAGGAAGCCGCTGTTGGCGCGGCGACGATCTCGTCGCTGGAGAAGAAGGGATTGGTCGAGATCTTCGATGAAGCAGTGCGCCGCGATCCATTGGCCCATGCGTCGTCGATGCCAGCGGAAGAGTACACGTTGACTTCCGCGCAGGCTGCAGTGCTTACAGCCATTAACAAGCAAGTCGACGAGGAAACGTACGGCGCGTTTCTGTTGCATGGCGTCACCGGCAGCGGCAAGACCGAAATTTACATACGCGCGATGCGCGCGGCGCTGGCACGCGGCCGCTCCGCGATGATGCTCGTGCCCGAAATTGCGCTCACGCCCGTTTTCTCACGCCGCTTGCGCAGTCACTTCGGCGACCAGGTCGCGATCTTTCATTCGTCACTCCAGCGCGGCGAACGTTTCGACGAGTGGACGCGCGTGCGCAACGGCGAAGCACGCGTCGTGATCGGCACGCGTTCCGCGGTGTTCGCACCCGTGCAGAATCTCGGCCTGATCGTGGTCGACGAAGAACACGAGTCGACTTACCGCCAGCAGGAATCGCCTTACTACAACGCGCGCGACACCGCGATCGTGCGCGCGCAAAAAGAATCGGCCACGGTCGTACTTGGCTCTGCCACACCGTCACTCGAATCGTTTCACAACGCGCGCAGGAGAAAATACCAGCTGCTAACGCTGCCCGAACGAATCAACGCGCGACCGATGGCCCCGGCGCGAATCGTCGACATGCGCGCGGTCTTCGTTCGTCACAGCAAACCGCGCGTCTTCTCCGACGAACTACTCGACGCGATTCAAGCGACGCACGATCGCGGCGAGCAGTCGATCATTTTGCTCAACCGGCGCGGTTATTCGAGTTTCATTCTGTGCCGTTCGTGCGGCGAGACGGTTCAGTGTCCGAATTGCGACGTGACGCTGACGTATCATCGCTCCGAGCGCGTGATCATTTGCCACTACTGCAATCATCGGCAGGCCGTGCCGAAGCTCTGCCCGTCGTGCGGCAAGAAGTACATCTACTACGTCGGCGAAGGCACCGAGCAGATCGAGGAGATGTTGACGCAACTCTTCCCTGCTCTGCGCGTCGCGCGCATCGATCGCGACACGACCGCACGGCGCAGAGTCTTCGAGCAATCACTCGCGGATTTCAGCGCCGGCAAGATCGATACGCTGGTGGGCACGCAGATGCTGGCGAAGGGACATGACTTTCCAAACGTCACTCTGGTTGGCGTGGTGTCGGTCGATGCGGGACTTGCGCTGCCCGACTTTCGTTCCGCCGAGAGAACTTTTCAACTGATCACGCAGGTCGCGGGACGCGCCGGACGCGGCGATCGTCCAGGCCAGGTATTGATTCAAACCTATCATCCGTATCACTACGCGTTGCGGCACGCGTGCGCGCAGGATTATGAAGGGTTTTATAACGAAGAGATTCATTACCGGGAGAACCATTCGTATCCGCCGTTCGTGGCGCTCGGCAGTTTGTTGGTCCATGGCCCCGATCTTGGGCGCGTGCGCAACGATAGTCTCGAAGTCCGCAAGCAACTCGATGCGGCAAACGAGCAGCGACGCTGTCGCATCCTCGGTCCCGCACCCGCGCCACTCGCGCGGCTCAAAGGCGAACATCGCTTTCAACTCTTACTCAAATCGCGCAGCCGCCGTCACCTGCGCGAAGTCGCCGACGCGGCGCTGAAAGCCGCTTCGGAAAACGGTGTCAACCTCCGCTCCGTTAATCTTGAGATCGATCCTGTCTCGATCATGTAAAACTTAGATCGCAAAAGGCACAAAAGAATGAAAGTTTCAGAACTTGCCCAACTGACCGGCGCGCGAATAGAGGGACCAAACGACATCGAGATCACCGGCGCGGCCGGACTCGACGAAGCCTCCGAAGGCCACGTCACCTTTCTCGCGAACCCGCGCTACACGCCACGCGTGAACACCACCCGAGCCTCCGCGATCTTCCTGAGCGAAGAAGCGCCGACCGATCGCGACATCGCCATCCTGCGCGTGAAAGATCCGTACCTCGCATACACGCGCGCGTTGCGCATCTTTCATCCCGAGCCGCAACTCGAAGCGCACATTCATCCGTCAGCAGTGATCGATCCTTCCGCTCGTATCGCAACGAACGTGGCTATCGGCGCCTGCGCCGTCATCGGCCGCAACGTCGAGATCGCGGAAGGCGTTTGTATCCATCCGAATGTGACGATCTACGACGACGTCTCGATCGGCAGAGACTCAACGATCCATTCCGGCGTTGCGGTTCGCGAACGCACCGTGATCGGCGAGCGCGTCGTGATTCACAACAACTCCGTCATCGGTTGCGACGGTTTCGGTTACGCAAAAGACGAAGAGAAGCGCTGGCTGAAGATTCCGCAAACAGGCCGGGTCGTGATTGAAGACGACGTCGAGATCGGCGCCGGCACGACGATCGATCGCGCGTCAGTTGGTGAGAGTCGCATCGGCCGCGGCACGAAGCTCGACAACCTCGTGCAGATCGGTCATTCGTGCACGGTCGGCGAGGATTCGCTGTTGTGCGCACAGGTCGGACTCGCCGGCAGCTCGCACATCGGCAACCGCGTGATTCTCGCGGGACAGGCCGGTGTCGCCGGGCATTTGACGATTGGAGACGACGTGGTGCTGACCGCCAAGAGCGCAACGAGTCACGACATTCCGGCTGGAAAAGTTATCTCGGGAATTCCGGCCTTTGATAACAAAGACTGGTTGCGAGCTACGGCAGCGTTTCGCAGGCTGGGCGAGATCCAGCGAAGCGTGAGGCAGTTGGAGAAGAGATTTAAAGCCACAGATGACACGGATAAGTCCGTGTAAGTCTGTGTAAGTCCGTGGCTACGTGATTGCGCCGCCGTCGACGATCACGATCTCGCCGTTCATAAAACTATTCCGCTCGCTCACCATGAACGCCGCGTACTCCGCCAGCTCTTCGGGACGACCGAGACGTCCGGCTGAAGTCCAGAAGTCGTGCATCTGTAACAGCCGATCGGGAAGTGCTTGCGCGAGATCGGTATCGAAGATCCCCGCCGCAATCGCGTTCACACGCACACCAAAAGTCGCCGCTTCGCGCGACAAACATTTAGTGAACCCAATCATCGCCGCTTTCGACGTCGCGTAATGGACCGCGGTCGGCAAGGCGCGCATCGCGCCAATCGACGTGATGTTGAGAATGATCCCCTTTCGCTGGCGAATCATCTGCTTGTAGATCGGCTTGGTGACGGCGAAGAGACTGTCGACGTTTGTATGAATCACTTCGTCCCACGCGCGATCGGTGGTGGTGGCGAAGTTGTCGCCGCGATTGATGGCCGCGTTGTTAACGAGGATGTCGATGCCGCCCCACTTCTCGACCAACTCGCGCGTCATCTTCTTCATGCCGACGCGATCGACGACCGACACTTTCGCGCTAAACGCGCGTCGCCCGTGGGCCTCGATCTTGCGGCTCGTCTCCTCTGCGAGATCGTCGCGGGTGTTGTAACTGAAAGCGACGTCGGCGCCTTCGCGCGCGAAAATATCGCAGATGGCCGCGCCAATTCCACGCGTTCCACCGGTGATGAACGCGCGCTTTCCCTCCAGCAAAAGGCTCACTGAGCTATGTTTCTCCTGATTTAGAACCGGGGTTAGTTTAAATGACGGCAGATTAAACCGTGAAAAGCGCGGGGCCGTCAATTCGGCCGGGCAGCTTTTGCAGTCTCATAGGCGCGGAATTCCAACAACGCGGAGAGCGAATGTTGGACGAAGTCGGTGCGAATTTCGCTGTAGTAGAGACCTTGTCTCAGGCCGCCGAGAGCGTAATCTGCGTTGGGAAGAATCGACTTGTCTCGGTCCTGAATAATGAGCTGATCGAGGAAGGTGTAAGCGTTTGTGAACGAGCGATGATAGGTTTCGTGGCGCGTTTGATCACCGATTTTAGCGGCCACTGAGAGGGCGGCTGCGATGCCTTCGAGGTAGACGGCGGTCGTGTAGCCGGGGGTGTCGGATTGGTGGTCGTTGATGAAAGCGCCGGTCTTTTCCTGTTGGTAGCCGAGCAGCCAGTCCGCGACTTCAAAGACGAACTCCGCGAACGATGCGTCGTTGGTGATGTGCCACCACTTGCTGAAGGCTTGCAGCAGCCACGTGACCTGGCCGAAGTGACGTTTGTAACGGAAGCGATGACGGTAGTAACGGAACGCGCGCTGGAGTC
>DASXXL010000581.1:0-2914 GCA_036503085.1 Pyrinomonadaceae bacterium
AGCGCCTTAGTCGCAGCATGCAGGCGAGACGCCTGCGGTCCCGGGTAACGGCTCACTTTCACCCTCTACACAGGTAACGGCTCACCCTCTACAATTTACGCCCTGGTGTTCGTTCCTCACGGTCGTTGATCAACTCGCGCACCAGCACCGGATTCAACGCCAGCAGCGCGCGGATAGTGTTACGCGGCGAGAGATGATCGTCGTCGCCTTCGTCCTGCGCGACGCAGTTGTGCTGAATCGAGCGCGCCAAACGCCGCGCGATCGATTCGTAACCCGGCGTGCTCGCGACAAAAGCGCGCGCGGCCATCGCGCCGATCAGATCGCACGTGATCTCTTCACTGCGCTGGCCGCGAATGTCGAGTCCGGTCAGATCGGAAGCCTTCGCGCCGACAGCCGCGACGAGCGGCCGCAGACTGTCGCTATCACCATCGGCGATGTGCATCAGCTCGTGGGCCAACACGCTGATCATTCCTTCATCAGAGCGCAGCCCGGCGAGAAAGATTGTGCCGAACGTGATCATGTGCGGCTTGCTCAAAAAGACCGAGGCGTTGTCGCGCGATTCCATGTCGGGCCGCACTTTCTTCACTGCGTTCACGCGCGCCGTCGCCTGGAGCAACCGTTTCTCGAAGCGCGGCGACTTGTCCAAACCATATTCAACTGCAAGTTGGCGCAGCGAACTGATCATCAACACTTTCGCCTGCGGCAACAGCCGTTGTGCGCGTTCGGCGCCGGCCTGCGCTTCGGGACTCTGCAGCGGCAACGAAGGACGCGCCTGCATGTCGTCGATCGCGATGCTGCTGTTTGGATCGAGTTTGGCTTGCGTACAGACGACGCCGATGGCGTTGTTGATAAGCGCGTTCGTTTCGGGCGAGATGGAGGCATGGCTGCGACTCGCCTTCTGCGTTATGGCAACCGGAGCACAGAAGAGCGAAACACAGATAACACAGATCAAAAACTGGATTTTTAACTTCATGTTCTCAGCGGTGCCGCCAAACGGGTTTGCGTTTTTCCATGAACGCTTTGATGCCCTCGTTTGCGTCCGCGGTCTTCATCAATTCGTGTAGATAAATATTTTCCTGCTCGGTCAACGCCGCGTCTAGCGAGCGGCCGCGCCCGAGATCGAGCGCCTGCCGCGTAAACTGCAGCGATGTTCCTGAAAGTTCTTTCAATTTCGACAACACTTCGAGCAGCTTCGCGTCGAGGTGCGCCGGCGGCGCGACGTGATTGCACAACCCCAGGCGGCTCGCTTCCGTCGCATCGATGATTTCACCCGTCAGGATCAATTCGCGCGCGCGTTTTTCACCAATCACGCGCGGCAGCAGAATCGCGGCCACCGGCGGAAACACGCCAAGCTTGATCTCGGGTTGGCCGAAACGCGAACGATCCGACGCGATGACAATATCGCACGCAGCCACCAGTTCGCAGCCGCCGCCGAGCGCCGCGCCGTCAACCAGCGCAATCGTCGGCTTCGCGATCTGTTCGAGCTGGCGAAAGATCGCGTGAAACGCGTCGAGCATTTGATAGATCGTTTCCTCGACGTGTTCTTCAATCGCCACGCCCGCACTGAAAGCGCGGCAGTTTTTGTCCGCGTCGAAAACGATCGCCACGACTTCGCGTTGGGCCGATTCGCCCAGAGCCTCGGCGATCTCGCGCATCATCGCGATGTTGAGGACGTTGAGCGGCGGCCGCGCGAGCGTGATACGCGCTACACGATCTTCAACTTTGAAACGGATATCGTTCATGCTTTAACGCCGAGCCACGCTCGATAAATCTGTTTCTGCTGTTCTGTTTGGGTCGGCAAAGGCTTGATGCTGTAAGCGCCTTCGGTGCGCGCTCCCAACTTGATCAGCAGCGTGCTCAGATCGTCGAAACGAAAGATCGTCAGGTTGATCAAATCGCCCGGCTTCTTTTGCGCGAGCCGCGCGATCAGCGAATCCCTCGTGACGCGCATGTTATCCATGGCGACGATCTGATCGCCAGCGTTCAAGCCCTGTTCGTAAGCGGGCGCGCCGGCGCGGACGTTCTTCACCATCAACCGGTCCTGGTTCTGTTCCAGCTCCGCGCCTAAAACCGCACGCTCTACCGGCTTACCGTTAACCATCGTGACGCCTCTATCGAGTGTCAACCCCGCGGCCGCGAGCGCCGCGTTGTAATCGAGCTCGTCTTTGCCGCGAACGTAGCGCGCGAAGAATTCTTCCAAACTCGAACCAGCCATCAGCTCGGCGGTCTTTTGAAAATCAGCTGGCGTGTAGTTGCGGTCTTTCTTGTAAAACTCGGTGTACAAATAACGCATCACGTCGTCGAGCGACTTGCGCCCGTTGCTGCGTTTGCGAATCTCGAGATCGAGCAACAGGCCGAGTATTGCGCCCTTGTCGTAGTACGACACCTGCGAGTTTATCGAATTCTCGTCCTGCCGGTAATACTTGATCCACGCGTCGAAGCTCGCTTCTTCGGCGCTCTGCACCAAACGGCCCGGCGTGTTCTGCAAGCCCTGAAACGCACGCGCAGCGGCGTCGAGAAAATCGTCTTCACTGATCAAGCCGCTGCGGCGCAGCGCAACGTCGGCATAGTAGTCGGTGATGCCTTCCGCGACCCAGAGATTTTTCGTGTAGTTCTCCTGCGTGTAGTCGAATGGACCAAGCGCGTCGGGACGAATTCGCTTCACGTTCCAGAGATGGAAGAACTCGTGCGCCACGAGCGATAGAAAGCCGCGGTAGTCGCGTTCGGGTGTTTCTGAAGCATTTGGTGCTGCGGAAGTCGCGCGCTCACCGGTTCGAATACGAAATCCAAAACGGGGATAACCGAGCGCCGTTGAATTCAGGTGTTCGAGTCCGCCACCGGCATTCGATCGCAGGTGAAGGATGAACGTGTAGTCGCGATACGGAATCTCGCCGCCCATCAACTCGACCTGCGT
>DASXXL010000582.1:0-4441 GCA_036503085.1 Pyrinomonadaceae bacterium
CTTCCGCAGCTTGTTGGGCACGTCGCCCACGCTTCCACCGTTTCAAGGGAGCACGCCGATTTTTTCAGCGGGTCCGCGTGGGGATGCGACCCCTTGCGCCAGCGCGCTCAACGCGGGCTGTGATGCGGTGCTTCGCGCACGTCGTTGCCTTACCCGACCCTAAAATTAGTGGAATTCCCCAGCCGAATCAACACTTTCACGCCGGCTGGATTGCAGCATAAAGGAGCAGCGCAGCGGTGACAAGACCAGAACAAAACCTTGACGCCGCGGCGAACCAACAATATAGTGCGCGCGATTTCGCTCGCAATCTCATCCGAGTCGCTCTTGCGCTTAACCTCTGAGGCAATGTTGCTTCCTCCAACTTCCATTTACGACTATGACTCCCACACATACTGCTCCCAGTGACCCAATCGAACACGTAATTCTCCTGCTGCTGGAAAACCGCTCCTTCGACCAAATGCTCGGCTGCTTTCAATCGCAGTATCCGAGCCTCGAAGGCGTCGATCCAGCACACCCACGATTTAACGTCGACAAGAACGGCAACCAGTTCTTCCAAAAAGAGACCCGCGAACAACAGATGGAGTTGGATCCGGGTCATGGCTTGAAAGACGTGCTGGCCCAGTTGGAAAACAACAACGGCGGGTTTATCAAGAATTTCGTCGACAGACATTCCGGCAGCACAAGCGATCAGCGCCAGCAGATAATGAGCTTTTATCCGCTCATGTTTCTGGATGCGCTACATCGCATGGCGCGAGATTTCACGATCTGCGATCACTGGTTCTCGTCAGTTCCCGGACCGACGTGGACTAACAGGTTCTTCGCGCTTTCGGGAACATCGTCAGGTCGGGTCGAAATGCCCGAAGGCATCAAGGATCCACGGCTCGGCGAGTTTTTCCGGCAGGATCAGACTACGCTTTTCGATCAACTTAACGACAAGGATGTTTCGTGGAGGGTCTACTTCTACGACTTTCCGTCTTCGCTAATTCTCAATCATCAAAGGCGAGCCGAGAATCTGGGAAATTACGTGGGCATGGATCAGTTCTTTAAAGATGCGGCGCACACGCGGCCGTTCCCCGAGTTTAGTTTGATCGAGCCGAAATATGCCGGACGAGATCAAAACGACGATCATCCGCCGCACAACATAATGAAAGGCGAGAAACTGATCGCCGACGTTTATAACGCCATTCGTGCGCAGGACGATCTATGGAAGTCGTCGTTGATAGTGGTCTTGTTTGACGAGCATGGTGGATTTTACGACCACGTTTCGCCACCGGCTGCGGTGCCGCCAGATGAGAAGCAGGACGAATACACTTTCGATCGTTTGGGTGTGCGTGTGCCCGCCGTTCTCGTTTCCCCGTGGGTAGATAAGCGAGTCGAGACGACGGTTTTCGATCACACCAGTCTACTGAGATATCTAATCGATAAGTGGGGACTCGGGCCGCTTGGGGCCAGGACCGCGGCAGCGAACAGTATCGGCGTGGCGATTCAAAGACCGACGCCTCGCGATGACACGTTGCCGTTTATCAGAGTCTCTCAAACTCATTTAACGCCACCGCGTCCGGAGTTGGAATTTGAAGATACGACCGAACACCACGCGGCGCTTGATGCCTTTGGGGAGTTCTTGATGGGCGAACTCGACGATGTGGCCGCGGCAGCGATAAAGCGAGTAGCCCGGATTGCGAGTGTTTACGCGAGAAGCAAGAACACTGTGGGAAAGCTGTTGATTGGCGCCGGCTCACGATTAACCAAGCAGTTCCAACAACACAACCAGCGACGAGCGCAGATGATTACGGACGTGATTTTGGCTCGGATCGGTCAGCGGCCGCGACCCACAGCGGAGCGCTAAGTGATCTGCGTCCTTCGCGTTCGTCACGTCCAATAAGTTCGATCGAGCGAGCGGTAGCCGACGGCTTCCGAAACGTGAGCGGAGGTGATTCTCTCTGCGCCTTCGAGATCGGCGATCGTGCGGCTGACTTTCAGAATGCGATCGTACGCGCGTGCCGAAAGACCGATGCGTTGCATTGCAGTTTCCAACATGCGTTCGCTCGCGCTGTCGATTTTGCAGTAAGCGCGAATCATTCGTGGAGTCATGGCGGCATTGGAGAAGATGCGCTCGCCGCGTAGACGTTGTAACTGACGCTCGCGCGCTTTGATTACGCGAGCGCGAATCACGGCCGAACTGTCCGTGTCGGGCAACACGTCGCCGGCGAGCTCGCGAAACTTTACCGCGGGCACGTCGATGTGAATGTCGATGCGGTCCAACAATGGTCCGGAGATGCGACCGACATATCGCTGTATCTGCGACGGCGAGCAACGACACTCGCGCGTCGGGTCCGACCAAAAACCACAAGGACAGGGATTCATCGAGCCGATGAGCATGAACGAAGCGGGAAACGTCAGCGACATCGACGCGCGGCTGATCGTCACTTTCTGATCTTCAAGCGGCTGCCGCAGCACTTCCAACACACCGCGGTCGAACTCCGGCAACTCATCGAGAAACAACACTCCCTGATGGGCCAACGAAACTTCGCCCGGTCGCGGCACACTGCCGCCGCCGATCAAACCAGCGTCACTGATCGTGTGGTGCGGAGAACGAAACGGACGCTCCGTAACCAGCCCGGCACGTCCGGTCAAGCCCGCGACGGAATGAATCTTTGTGAGCTCCAGTGCCGCGTCGAATTCGAGTGGCGGCATGATCGTAGGCAGACGTTTAGCAAGCATGGTCTTGCCCGATCCTGGTGGACCAATGAGCAGGATGTTGTGACCACCGGCGCTCGCAACCTCCAACGCGCGCTTCGCGGAAACCTGTCCCCGCACTTCTTTGAAATCCACGGTGAACTGTTCGGTTCGCTGCGCGATGTCCGACGGCCGCACCTTCAAAGGCACGGGCGGTGTTTCCGAACGAAGATCCGCGATCAGTTTCACCGCGCTGCGCAGGTCTGCGACAGGATAGACATTCACGCCTTCGACGACAGCCGCTTCTCTTGCACTCTCTTCCGGCAACACGACGTGCCGGATCGAAGCGTCGCGTGCGAGGATCGCGATCGGCAACGCGCCTTTGATCGGACGCACGCGGCCGTCGAGTGAAAGCTCACCGACGCAGACGATGTGAATCAAGCTGTAATGTTCGGCGAGATCACCGTTTGCGCCGAGGATGCCGAGCGCGATCGGCAGATCGAAACTCGCGCCTTCCTTGCGCACGTCGGCGGGCGCGAGATTGATCGTGGTCTTCTGAAACGGAAAGAAGTAGCCGCAGTTCTGCATCGCGGCGCGAATGCGTTCGCGCGATTCGCGCACCGCGGCGTCAGGCAGGCCGACAATCGTGACCGTCGAACCTTGGTCTACTTCTCCACGGCTGTGTGTTAGGTCGACTTCGATATCTACGAGATCGGCGTCGATGCCGTAGACGGCTGCGGAAAGAGTTCTGAAGAGCATGTGAGGTAGCTCCTAATGTGAGAATTAAGAGGCCAGCACGATTCACGCGCTGACCTCGACGAACAAAACTAATTTTGAAAACTTAGCGACGACGCGACGGCACGGCCGCGGCAGTCGCCGGCAGCTTCACTTCCTGACCAGCACGCAGCTCGGCGTTAACCGGAATTCCATTCAAACGCGCGACATCGTTCGCATCGAGATTGCGCGCAGCAGCGATACTGGCAATCGTGTCGCCCTTGCGAGCACGAACGGTGCTCAGCGCCGGGCCGGTTTGCTCATTAGCTGCCGGTGTCGCGCGCACCCACTTCGTGAGTCTGACGCTGCTGTTCGGCACGACGAGTTTCGTCGTCAACTTGAGATCGACGCCGCTGTTCATCGCCTGCAACTGAGCAACGCTCACTCCGGTGCGGCTCGCAACGTTCTGCAAATCTTCACCGGGGGCAACCGAAATCACGCGCGCGGTTTCACGTTTGTCAGGCGAGATGCGTTGAATCAACGCCTGAAACTGCTTCGCACGTCCCGCCGGTATGCGCACGTCGTAAGTGTCGCCGCGCGGTGTGACGTCTCGTTTCAATTCCGGATTCAACGAGCGAATGTGATCGATGCTGGTGTCGCTGGCATCCGCGACCAACTGCAAGCTGGTAGCTGTCGGAACGCGAACGATGTCATACGCCATCGATGCGTCAGGCTTGATGCCTTTGAAACCGTATTTCTCAGGATTCTTCGCGATCAAGATCACAGCCAGAATGTTCGGCACGTAGTTACGTGTTTCCTGGGCGATGTAGGGATAAATCATCCAGAAGTTCGCCGTGCCCGCACGCGAGATGGCGCGGTCGATATTGCCGGCGCCTGTGTTGTAAGCGGCCATCGCGAGTTCCCAGTTACCGTTGTAACGGGTCGCGAGATCTTTCAGGTGTCTGGCGGAGGCGCGAGTGGCCTGTTCAAAACTATTGCGCTCATCGATATAAGCATTCTGGCGCAGGCCATACATACGACCCGTGCTCGG
>DASXXL010000583.1:0-3776 GCA_036503085.1 Pyrinomonadaceae bacterium
AGATGGGCGAGACCGGCCCGTGTGGTCCATGCAGCGAGATTCACTACTACATGGGACCGAGCCCTGATGATGCGGAAAACTCCGCCGCGAACGTGAATGGACCAGGCGACACGATCATGGAGATCTGGAACCTGGTCTTCATGCAGTTCGATCGTAGCGAGGTCGAGCCGGGTCACTACAAACTCGAGCCTTTGCCGAAGCCCTCAGTCGATACCGGCGCGGGTTTGGAACGTCTCGCGGTTGTGCTGCAAGACGTCAAATCAAACTACGACACCGATCTAATCCGGCCGATCATCGAGCGCGCGGCGCAACTCGCCGATCGCCATTACGAGGCGGAAACGCAGGAAGGTTTTGCGATGCGCGTCATCGCGGATCACGCGCGGGCGACGGCGTTTGCGATTGCCGACGGCATCCTGCCCGGCAACGAAGGACGCAATTACGTGCTGCGCAAAATTATGCGCCGTGCGATCTACCAGGGCCATCACACGCTCGGACTCGGAGGCGCGTTTTTCAATCAGGTGACGGATTTCGTGGTCGGCTTCATGAGCGACCCGTATCCCGAGCTGGAGCAGCATCGCGAGTTCATCGAGAAGATGGTGCGTTTGGAGGAAGAACGCTTTCGTTCGACGTTTACAGTGGGCTTGAACAAACTCGACGAGTTGTTTACGTCGACGAAGGGAGCGATGCCGGAGTTCAAGGCGCTCGCTCGACTCTACGATACGTTCGGCACGCCGCGCGATCTGATTCGCGTCGCGCTGGAGGAACGCGGGTTTGTTTTTGAGGAAGAGGATTTCAACCGCGAGTTCAATGAGGCGTTGCAGCAGCTTCAGCAGACAACGGCTTCGGCTAAACACGAGGCCAAATCCGCGGTCAATCCCGTTTACGAAAAAATCGCGGGCCGTTTACCAAGATCCCTTTTTAAAGGCTATGAAACTACGACCGTCACCGATGCGAAGGTGGTCGCACTGATCAAAGGTGGCGAAGTTGAGTCGCTGAGTGAGGGGGATGAAGCCGAGCTCGTGTTGGATCAGACGCCGTTCTACGCGGAGAGCGGCGGACAGGTCGGGGATATGGGCGCGCTCACGAAGGACGACACGCTCGTTAGAGTGTTCGACACGTATGCTCCGGCGCCGGGATTGATCGTACACAAGGTGCGAGTCGAGCGCGGTGTGGTTAACGTGGGCGATATCGTCGCGGCTGACGTCGACGTTGAAAAACGCGATGCGACACGGCGCAATCACACGGCGACGCACCTGATGCACGCCGCGCTGCGCGAAGTTCTGGGAACGCACGTCAAACAAGCCGGTTCGGTCGTGGCGCCGACTTACCTGCGTTTCGACTTCACGCATTACCAGCCGCTGACGCAGGCAGAAAAAGAGGAGATCGAGCGGCTCGTCAACTACCACATTCTGCGCAATGAGCCGGTGCAGACGGATGAGATGGCGATCGAAGAAGCGATGCATTCGGGCGCGATGGCTTTGTTTGGTGAGAAGTACGGTGAGAAGGTGCGCGTGCTCACGATTCCGGGTCTCGAAGGTGTGTTTTCGAAAGAGCTCTGCGGCGGTACGCACGTTCGTGCGACGGGTGATATCGGGCTGTTCAAGATTGTGAGCGATGAGTCCATCGCATCGGGCGTGCGGCGCATCCGCGCAATCACCGGCACGGATGCATACGAGCGTTTTCGCGAAGCCGAAGTGTTGGTTGATGAACTGAGCGGTGGTCTGCGCACATCGCGCACAGAGATCGTTAACGCCGTTTCGCGATTGCAGGATGAGTTGAAGAAAGCGCGGCGTGAAGTAGACGAGTTGCGTCTCAAGATTGCGAGTGGCGCTGCCGGTGCTTCGACAAACGGCGACGAGTCACGCGAGATAAATGGCATTAAAGTTTTGGCGCGTGAAGCGAGTGGACTCGACGCCCCAGCCATGCGGCAACTCTCGGACACATTGCTCGCGCGGATCAAGTCGGGCGTTGTGATCCTCGGTCGCAGTGGTGACGGCAAAGTCTCGCTGATCGTGCGCACGTCGGCTGACCTGACCGGCAAAGTCCCCGCCGGCCAAGTGATCAAGGAGCTCGCGCCAATCGTCGGCGGTCGCGGTGGTGGCAAAGCCGACATGGCTGAAGGCGGCGGCAACCAGCCCGAAAACCTGGCCGCAGCTCTACAAAAGAGCTATGAAATCGTTGAGCGCCTGATGGCTTAGGCTGTCAGGACAGGGATTTTCAGGGTGAACGAAGTGATAATCACCAGTTTAGTCCACCCTGAAATCCTGTTCATCCTGTAATCCTGTCAGGTTCTTTACATGCTCTTCTGTTTCTCAGTCAGAGCGATGTCCATTTTCTGAAGTGTGAGTTTGTTGAGCGTGCCGGTCACTTTCAGACCTTCCGCCTGCTGATACTTCCGCAAGCCCTCACGAGTCGCTTCGTCGAGCTTTCCGATCTGCTCGCCGCCGTAAAACCCGCGGGACTTGAGAATCGCCTGGGCTTGATTGATCTGGTCTTTCGTGGCGCGGAAGACAGGACCGCGTTTGGTCTGTTTCGTGGCCATCGAGATTGAGGTTGTTGACGTCTGGGCCATCGCCGTGGTCGTGAAGAGACAGAGCGACAGCAGTGTGAGTGTGAGAAATTTCTTCATTTGCTCAGCCAGTGTTTCCCGGTATCTCGCCGTGTACTTTTACTGGCAATTCCCGCGTTTCGTGGTTTCGCGGTGTGCCGCTGTGGATAGGGGCTTGCACACTTCATGCGCGTAGATCGGGCGCTGAAAGCGCGGGAGGCGCACACAATTTGCTGAACTTCGAGAAGGCGTTTGCTCACCACGGCGCTGATATTTGATGGGGCGGGCGTCTCGAAGCGTCATCGCCGGCGCGTGCGCCGCAAAACGCGCGTCTGCCACAAGGGGGGATGGACTTTAAATCCGCTGCTTCCTGTGCGGGCACCAACTCGGCACCGCTGGTCGATTATCCCCGCTGCGTCGTTTCCACGAAAAACCTCTTTACTTCCGACACTCTCAACACAGCCAGTTTTCGACGTGTGCAATCCTTAGTTGTGCTCTTTGGTGCTTATTAGTGCTCTTCCCCCACCCTAAACCGAGCCACTGAGCAAAAAAGTGTATCGTGCCGGGAAATGTGGGGACGGACCAACACACAAAAAGCGGTCCGTGGCGGACCACCAAACAAAAAACCCTAACGCAAAAAGGGGATTCGCAAATGCAACACAGATCGGTGATGACCTGGAAAGAGGCAGCTTACTACTTGCGAGTGTCAACCAACACGCTTCGGACGTGGGTCGATAATGGGAAACTCACACCCGCCCGCATTGGTGAACGCCGCGTTGTATTCCTCAAGACAGAGCTTGATCGATTTCTCGCCGAAAGCATGAAGAAGAAAACAGACGTCGCGGCCTAGTTCGTTCAAAGGCGCGCGAAAACTCAAAACGTTTTAAGTCACTACGGAGCTTGGAGGTTTTACAGAGCATGGCATCGCTGGCAAGAGACATAGCGCGGAGCAACGCGCCGTTAATTGAGCTCACCGACAAGGAGCAGCATCAATACTCAATCAGCCGCGCAATTTTGGCCGCGGCCGAAGGCTCTTCATGTTTCGAACGCGAGGTGTCAGACGAGATTGCGAAGCGCCTCAAAAACCGCATGACGAAAGTCAACGGGATCTTTGTGCCGACATCGCTCCGATCTCCGGAGGTGAACCACGTGCTTGCTGCCAAATTCGGCCGCACGGTTTCAACTGGAAATCTCGCAGTGAGAGCCGGTCTAGACAGCGTTACTGATA
>DASXXL010000584.1:0-1612 GCA_036503085.1 Pyrinomonadaceae bacterium
GGCGGCCGACTCGTCGTCGTGCCATATCTCGTCAGCCGCTCACCGCGCGATTTTTACGAATTGCTCCGCGCAGAGCGCGTCACGGTACTCAATCAAACACCGTCCAGCTTCCTGCAACTGATCAAGCTCGAAAAGAATCATGGTCCAGCGGACGATCTTAGCTTACGTTTGGTCATCTTCGGCGGCGAGGCGCTCGATCTCCCAAGCTTACGACCGTGGCTTGCGCATCACGGCGATCGCAAGCCGTTGCTGGTGAACATGTACGGCATCACGGAGACGACGGTACACGTAACGTGTCGTCCACTGAGCGCCGCGGACATCGAACACGATCTCGGCAGCGTGATCGGCAACCCGATCTCTGACCTGCAACTCTATCTGTTGGACCAGCAGCTACAGCCGGCGCCGTGGCGAGTTCCGGCTGAGTTGTGCGTCGGCGGCGCCGGTGTCGCGCGCGGTTATCTCAACAGCCCCGAGCTGACGGCGCAAAAGTTCATTCCCGATCCCAACAGCGAAGTCCCGGGCAGCAGACTCTACCGCAGTGGCGACAGCGCGCGCCGTCTGCCCAACGGCGAAATCGAATATCTCGGGCGGTTGGACCAGCAGGTGAAGATCAAAGGCTTCCGCATCGAGGTTGGCGAGATCGAAACTGCATTGAGCGTGCATCCGGCGGTGCGCGAGTGCGTCGTGATGGCCCGCGAAGACGTACCCGGCGACAAACAGTTAACGGCATACATCGTCGCGCAACCGGGACAGTCGCCGAACGTGACCGACTTGCGCAATTGCCTGAAGCAGAAGCTGCCTGAGTACATGATCCCCGCGGCGTTTGTGCTGCTGGCCGAGTTTCCCCTCACGCAGAATGGAAAGCTCGATCGCCGCGCGCTGCCTGCGCCTGACAACGTCCGGCCGGAATTGGCGGCGGCGTATGTCGCGCCGCAAACCCAAGTCGAGCAGAGTCTCGCCCGCATCTGGAGCGAAGTTTTACATCTCGATCGCGTGGGCGTGCATGACAGTTTCTTTGCACTCGGCGGTGATTCGATTCGTAGTATCGAAGTGCGTTCCCGCGCCGAACAACTCGGTCTCAGGTTCTCCCTCCAGCAACTCTTCCAGTACCAGACGATTCACGAACTCAGCCGCCAACTAAACGGCGCGAAGCCCGTCGTCAGGGAAGAGACTGGAGCTTGGACCATGTTGACGGATGCCGATCGCCAGTGTCTGCCTGATGATGTTGAAGACGCGTATCCGTTGGCGATGTTGCAAGCGGGCATGCTTTTTCACAGCGAGTATGCGGCCGGTGTGGCGACTTATCACGACGTGTTTTCGTTTCGTCTGCGCGTGCCGTTCGCTGAAGATGCTTTACGAAGCGCAGTCGAGCGGTTGATGTCGAGACACGCGGTGCTGCGCACGTCGTTTGACGTTTCGAATTTCAGCGAGCCGTTGCAGTTGGTCCATCGCGCAGCTATTGCGCCATTGAACATTGAGGACTTAACGCATCTATCAGACCTTGAGCAGGAGCACGTCATTTCTTCGTGGCTGGCGGCAGAAGGAAAGACGCGTTTCGACTGGACTCGTCCGCCGCTCTTCCGCATCCAGGTGCATCGCCGCAGCGAGCAGG
>DASXXL010000585.1:0-7487 GCA_036503085.1 Pyrinomonadaceae bacterium
GGAGGATCCACGCCGCTCGGCTGGGGGCAAAGATAAAACCATACTTCGGGAAATTAATCAATAATGATGGACACGTCAGAGTATCACCGGTTGGAGTTGTCGATTGCCGCCAATCCGGACGACAAGCGCCGGATCATACCGCGGGTTGAAGCGCGGCATCGTCGCATACTCGACGTCGGGTGCGGGGCCGGGCAAACGCTGCTGGGTTGTAATCTGGACGAGGGCGTGTTTGCGGTTGGGCTCGACACGGACGAGTCGGCAATCGCGCTCGGAAAGCAGTTGACTTCGTCCATTCACTTCGTCGTCGGAGAGGGCGCTGCGCTGCCTTTCGCCGATGGTTGTTTTGATCTCGTAATCTGCCGGGTTGCGCTGCCTTACATGCACGTCGCGCGAGCGCTGTCGGAAATGTCACGGGTCTCGGTGGCTGGTGGCGATCTCTGGCTCGTGTTGCATCCGT
This sequence comes from Pyrinomonadaceae bacterium, assembly GCA_036503085.1. GTDB lineage: Bacteria > Acidobacteriota > Blastocatellia > Pyrinomonadales > Pyrinomonadaceae > PSRF01. The sequence goes on from DASXXL010000585.1 coordinate 458, forward strand.
TCGAGATGACAGTGAGAGAACTCGGAGCAAACATCGCTCGCTTACAACTCAAGGCCGGTCTTTATCGCACGTGGGTTTTAGTTAACGGTTTGGCGCTGCACGCGTTGGGAAGACAATGGCGCTGGCCGTCCGGGTCGGGCGGGTATGAGACGTGGCAAACGAACAAAGGTATTACGCGCGCGCTACGCGCCGCCGGATTCGACCAGATTCAAATCACGCGCGCGAACCACTTCGTTGTGACGGCGACAAAAACGCGTTAGGAACTACTCCACTGTCACGGACTTCGCCAAATTCCGCGGCTGGTCCACGTCGCAGCCGCGCCGCACCGCGATGTGATACGCGAGTAGTTGCAGCGGGATGATCGAGAGTATCGGTGAAAGCAGATCGCTCGCTGCCGGGATCTCGATCACGTGGTCCGAAACCATTGACGACATCGTGTCGCCTTCAGTCAAAACAGAGATCACGATTCCTTCCCGCGCTTTCACCTCGACGATATTCGAGTGCGTCTTCTCATAGCGCAACTCCGAGGCGCGATTGCCCTCTTCGCGCGTGTTGATGAAAAGCACCGGCAAACGCTCGTCGATCAGCGCGTTTGGTCCATGCTTCATCTCGCCGGCAGGATACCCCTCCGCGTGAATGTAGGAGATCTCCTTCAACTTCAACGCGCCTTCGAGCGCCACCGGAAAATTGATCCCGCGCCCGAGGTAAAGAAAATCCGTTGAACGGAAAAACTCCTTCGAAAGCTCTTCAATACTGTCCGAGTTGTTCAGCAGGTGTTCGAGCTTCACCGGCAACTCCGCGAGCTCCTGCGCGTGAAAGCGCGCCTCGTCTTTCGACAACGCGCCACGGACCTGGCCCAGGTACAATCCGAGCAGATAAAGCGCCACCATCTGTCCGGTGAATGCCTTCGTCGACGCGACGCCGATCTCCGGACCAGCGTGCGTAAGTATCGTGCCGTCCGCTTCGCGCACGATCATCGAACCCTGCACGTTACAGATCGCCAGCACCTTCGCGCCAAGCTCCTTCGCTTCGCGCAAGGCGGCAATCGTGTCCGCCGTTTCACCAGACTGCGAGATGACGAGCAGCAGTGTGTTCTCGTCCATCACCGGATCGCGATAGCGAAACTCCGACGCGTAATCCACATCAACCGACACGCGCGCGAGTTGTTCGATCATGTACTTGCCTGCGAGCCCCGCATGCCACGACGTGCCACACGCCGCGATCTTGATCGACGTGAAGCGTTTGAAGTCGGCTTCGGTGATGTTGTTCATCTCGTCGAGAAACACCTGGCCGCTGTCGAGCGAGACGCGTCCCTGCACCGTGTCGCGCACCGAGCGCGGCTGCTCGTAAATCTCCTTGAGCATGAAGTGCTTGAACCCGCCCTTCTCGGCCATGATCGGGTCCCACGTGATGCGCTGAATCGAAGGCTGCACCGAGCTGCCTTCAAAATCGGTGACGCGCACGGCGTCTTTCGTGATCACCGCAAGCTCGCCATCGCCGAGGAAAAAGACGTCGCGGGTGTGGTGCAGAATCGGCGGAATGTCTGACGCGACAAAGAACTCACGATCGCCGAGTCCGATGACGACCGGTGGTCCCTGACGCACCGCGATGATGGTGTCGGGCTCGTCGGCGTGAATGATCGACAACGCGAAGATGCCGCGCAGTTCGGAGACCGCGGCACGCACCGCTTGTTCGAACGTGCCGTGTTCCTTGAGATGTTCTTCGACGAGATGGGCGATGATCTCGGTGTCGGTTTCGGTTACGAAGTGATGGTCGCTCTTGCGCAGCCGCTCTTTTAGCTGGAGATAGTTTTCGATGATGCCGTTATGGACCACGACAACGCGGCCCGTGCAGTCGCGATGCGGATGCGCGTTCTCTTCGGTCGGGCGGCCGTGAGTGGCCCAACGCGTGTGGCCGATGCCGTACGTGCCGTCGAGCGGACTGAGCCGAATCGTCTCTTCGAGATTGCGCAGTTTGCCTTCGGCGCGACGAATCTCGAGATCGTGCTCTTCATTGACGACGGCGATGCCGGCCGAATCGTAACCGCGATACTCGAGTTTGCGCAGCCCGTCGATGATGAGCGGCACCACCTGTTTATTGCCAACGTAACCAACAATTCCACACATGCGTCGTTAATAACTCCTCGTTTACTTCAACCTTTTTTTGACCTGAGCCGGAACGCCTGCGACGAGCGAATCCGGCGGCACGTCCTTCGTAACCACCGAGCCTGCGCCCGTCACCGATCGCGACCCGACACGCACCGGCGCTACCAGCATCGTGTCCGAACCGATCTTAACATCATCTTCGATGATCGTTTCGTGCTTGCGCACGCCGTCGTAGTTGCATGTCACGGTGCCCGCGCCGATGTTCGTTCGCTCGCCGATCGTCGCGTCGCCGAGATAACTGAGATGCATCGCTTTCGTCCCGCGCTTCAAGCGCGACTTCTTAACTTCCACAAAATTTCCGACCGTCGCTTTCTCTTCCAGCACAGCGTTCATGCGCAGGTGCGCAAATGGTCCGACCGCGCAGTTCGCTGCGATTTCACAGTCGACGATCACGGAATGATCTTTAACTAAGACACCGTCGCCGAGCCGCGAGTTACTAATCCGCGCACCCGAACGAATCACACAACCTTCGCCGATCACGCTCGCGCCTTCGATCGTCACGTCGGGGTAGATGATCGAGTCGCGGCCGATCTGCGCGTCGGGACTGATGTAGGCGTGCGCAGGATCGATGAAAGTCACGCCGCTTTCCGTCATCAAGCGGCGAATGGCATTGCGGCGGATGAGGTTTTCAAACTCCGCCAGCTCCGCGCGCGTGTTGATGCCCGAAACTTCGCGCGCGTCGTTGTTAATGAACACCTCAACTTTGCGGCCGCTCGCGAGAATGATCTCGGCCACGTCGGTCAGGTAATACTCACCTTGCTGGTTTTTTGGCTCGACGCGGCGCAACGCGGCAAACAGATCAGCGGTCTCGAAGCAGTAGATGCCGGAATTGATCTCGCGCACCAGCCGCTCGTCTTCAGTAGCATCTTTCTGTTCGACAATGCGTTGAAAGTCGCCGTGCGCGTCGCGAATAATGCGTCCGTAACCGGTCGGATTCTCGAGGCGAACAGAGAGAATCGTGCACGCGGCGTTTGTAGCACGATGATGTTCGATCAGTTTTTCGAGCGTCTCGGCCTTGATCAGTGGTACGTCACCCGAGAGCACGAGCAACAAAGAATCAGAGTTCTCGAGTTGCGCGCGCGCTGACGCCACCGCATCACCGGTGCCGCGTTGTTCTGCTTGCAGCACGGCCGAAGCAAGCTCGCCGACTTCCGCGATCGCTGCCTTCTCGACTTCCTCCGCCTGGTGCCCAACCACCACGTAGATCCGCTGCGGCTTCAACGACGCAGCCGTGCGCACGACGTGTGCGATCAATGGCCGGCCGCCGATTTCGTGCAGCACCTTCGCACGATTCGATTTCATCCTGGTGCCCAGGCCTGCTGCCATCACGAGAACATTCAGCGGCTTGGTGTCAGTGGTTTGGTCAGTCAAGAAATTCTCCAACGCTTAAACGGTGACTGCTGCTTTCGACAACGCGCGTTCGCGGCAACCGAGCACGACTTCGGCCAAACGATCCGCGTTGTGTCGAACCTTTTCGCCGCCATCGAGTAAGTCGGCACGCACGATCTCTGTCGTTTGATCGAGCGCGTCTTCAATCGGATCGTCAATGCCGATCTGATGAGCGCCTTCGACGGCGTAAAGTTCCGCCTGCTCTTTACTGATGCGACGGTCATTAACAACCACGAAGTCGAAGTGGATGTCGGGAGCATATTGCTTCACGGTCTCTAGATGTGCGCGTGCAGTGAAGCCGTCGGTCTCACCCGGCTGCGTCATCAGGTTGTTAATGAAGATCTTGGTCGCCGGACTTTGCCCGATCACGCGCGCGACCTGCGCCACCAGAAGATTGGGCAGGATGCTCGTGTAAAGCGAACCCGGCCCAACCGTGATGATGTCCGCCGCGCGAATCGCCTTCAAAACTTTCGGCAGCGGCAGACATCGTTCCGGCTCGAGCCGCAAACGGCGAATCGGCTGGAACGACTTCGAGATCTGAGTCTCACCACTTACGACCGAGCCGTCTTCGAGTTCGGCCACCAGCCTGACGTCGCTAATCGTCGCCGGATAAATGTGACCTTTGCTCGCCAGAATCTCCGACGAAAGTCTGATTGCTTCAGTGAAATCTCCCGTCACTTCCGTCAACGCCGCCAGAAACAAGTTGCCGAAGCTGTGCCCGCCGAGTTCGCCGTCACCGCGAAAACGATAGCGAAACAGTCGTGACAGCAGAGTCGAGTCTTCGGAGAGCGCGATCATGCAATTGCGAATGTCGCCCGGCGGCAGCATCTGCAACTCGTCGCGCAAACGTCCCGAGCTCCCACCGTCATCAGAAACAGTCACAATCGCCGACAGATTCTCGATCCACAGTTGCTCGTCGCTTTTGCCGACGCGCGTCTTCAGACCGGCGAGCAAGGTCGAGAGCCCTGTGCCGCCTCCGATTGCTACCAGGTTTTGACCAGTTGTTGATTTGTCCTGCAAATGAACACTCCGGAAGGATAGAGTCGCGTGATGCGCGACGAGGAAATCATACCGTAAATCGGACGATCTTTTTAGGAGGGATTGCTGAAGATCAGCCGGTCGAAATCGGGGTCATTACGAAGTGGGTTGAGATCGTGATCGTGCTGGGCACGGACACGAAGATTCGGTTGCAGGTCGAGCGCGCGTTGCAACGACTCCAACGCGAGATCGATCGAACCAAGACGAGCGCGAGTGGCAGCGAGGCCGTAATGAATATGCGCCGCTTCCGGTTCGCGCTTGAGTGCACGTTCAAACATCTCCTGCGCCGCGACATACTCGCCGCGATTGAGCTCGATCACGCCGCGGTCGTAAAGCGAGTCGGCGTCGCGAGGCAACATGCTTTCCGTGCGCAAACGAGATTCAGCGATCGCGAGATAGGTGCGGGCGCGCGCCGCCACTTCCGAAACCTGCGAATACTTATCCACCAGGACGCGAAACTGATTGCGAGCCTCCGCAAACCGGCCCCGCACAAACTCCTTGTGAGCTCTCTCGAAAGCACTGAGCGCAGCCGATTCGTCTTGCGTGGGCTGGCGTGGTGCTGGCGGCGGAGTCGGTGTGGGTCGCACAGCGCGAGCAGCCGCCACTTTCTGAGTCGTTTTGACTCTGGAAACCGAAACCTTCGAAACCGAGACCTTCGCGGCCGGCGCGGCTTTGCGCACGACTGGTTTCGGCGCGGCTTTGCGTGCCTTGTTAGTCGGTTTCGGCTTGGCGGCTTTCTTAGCGGCGGCGGCTTTGACTGGCTTCTTAGCGACGGGACGGGAAGGTGGCCGAGATGGTGACTTCGCTGCGCTTGCTCGTTGTGCTTTTGGCCTTGCCGTCGTCGCTTTAGCCACCCGCTTCGCGGTCTTAGCCGGCGCTCGCTTTGTCTTCGAGCGTGATGCGGGCCGTCGCGCGCCTTTTGCGAGACTGCTACTCATGGGGCTGAATCTCAAAAAGGCTGCTCACTTTACGCGAGCAGCCGGGAAATTGCGGTGAGCTTACCACAGGCGTCCTTCTAAATCAATGAAGACAGTAATTTGCGGGTGCTTTAACAACCCGTTTTAGCGCCCGCTGGTCCTAGATGTGCCAACAGAGAAAAACACTTGAAGGTCATTGTTGGCTATGTTAAAGTGCGTTCTGACTTACGGAGGCTTAATCCACCTCGGCAAATAGCCCCAACCGATTTAGTTACCTCTTTCAGTTCAGAACTTTGCGATTACACGGCGTGGCGTTTCAGTTTTCACTCTCCAGGTAGCATCCCGCCCCGGCCTTCAAACAAAGAGTCGCACAAATGGCAGACACACCGATCCTGTTGCGTGAGCAACAATACCACCAGATAAAGGCTGTCCTGGCTCGTCTGCGAATGGACGCGTCCGCGAAGGTGGTTTTTCTGGTGGACAAAGACGGCCAGGAGATCGCTTCGCAAGGCGAAGTGGGAAATCTTGACACAACCAGCCTCGCTTCACTCGCCGCCGGTAACGTCGCGGCTACCGGAGGCATGGCTGCGCTCATCGGCGAAAAGGAGTTTCCGACTCTCTCCCACGAAGGCGAGAAGGAGAGCATTCACATCTCGGTGGTGGGGAGATTGTTACTGGTCGTCGTCTTCGACGACCGCTCGAGCCTGGGACTAGTGAAACTGCGCGCTAAACAGGTTTCGCAGCAACTGGCGGCGATGTTTGAGGAAATAGCCGCCGCCGAACTTGACCCGCTCGACTCGCCCTTTGCGGGCATTACCGACGAGGATATTGACAGCCTTTTCACCTGACGGCATGCGCTATGACCTTTATTAATTACGCTTCCCGAGAAATCAACTGCAAGATCGTCTACTACGGCCCGGGCTTGTGTGGTAAGACGACCAACTTGCAGTACATCTTCGACTCCACCGCCCCACAGGCGCGCGGCAAGCTGATCAGCCTTGCCACCGAAACAGATCGCACGCTGTTTTTCGACTTCATGCCGCTCGAGCTCGGTACCGTGCGCGGATTCAAAACGCGCTTTCACCTGTACACCGTGCCCGGTCAGGTCTTTTACGACGCGTCCCGCAAGTTGATCCTCAAAGGCGTCGACGGCGTGGTGTTCGTGGCGGATTCCCAGGAAGAACGAATGGACGCCAACATCGAGTCGCTCTACAACCTCGAAGAGAACCTGCAGTCGCAGGGTTACGACTTGATGAAGATTCCGTACGTGCTGCAACTCAACAAACGCGACCTGAACAACATCATCTCCGTGGAAGATCTCGCCGGCGAGTTACAACGTAAAGGCGAACCCGTGGTCGAAGCCGTCGCTTCAACGGGCGCCGGAGTTTTCGATACTTTAAAAGCGGTTGCGAAGCAGGTGCTGACGGAATTGAGAAAAGGGTAACACGGAGAGTCACACGATAGACGCAAAGAGGCACAAGAGGAGGGTTTACGTTTTTTTATGTGCCTTTTTGTGACTCG
>DASXXL010000586.1:0-2529 GCA_036503085.1 Pyrinomonadaceae bacterium
ATCGATGATCGCGAGACGGCGATGGCCCAGGCACGCCGCGCTTCCCGAATCGTCGATTGGATCAGAAACCCAGACGCCCTCATCGTCGCGGCCGCGATGCTCGATGCTGTCGAGCATAGGGACCATCAGTGTCTGCGGCTCTGGGCTTACGAATCCAGCGATACCACACATTTGGATCGAAGCGAGTCGAGGATACGAAAGGTTGTTCGGGTGGTTGCGCCCAGTTCGCTCAGCGTAATGGGGGCTGGTTGACCGTTAACGATGGCGGCACAGATCTGTTTGACCATCGCTGGCTGCCCTTTGTCCTGTGTTTTGCCGGTTCGAAAATCATCGATCACAAAAATCTTTCCGCCACCGAAGATCTCCACACGTTCTTTCGGCAGCGACTTGTCGCCTTCGCTGAGATACGCAATCGTGCCGTTCGAACCATCCGCGAAGCGCAGCGTGATGAATACCGAGTCAGCGTCGACGATCTTCGGCGACTTCGCACTCACCGACTCGGCAAACACCGACACCGGCGGCGCGCCCGTAAAGAACTGCATCAGATCGATAAAGTGACAAACCTCGCCGACGATGCGTCCACCGCCCTCGTGCGGATCCTGCGTCCAGTGTTCTTTCGGAATGTGGCCGGCGTTTACGCGATACAGAATCGACAGCGGCGTTTCGCGTTTAGCGAAGTGGTTCTTCGCTTGTTGGGCTAATGGGGAAGACCGACGGTTGAACCCGACGAACAAACGGCCGCTCGACGTTTCCGCCGCTTCGAGCACCGCATCGAGTTGGTCGTCGTTGAGCGCGAGCGGCTTCTCGACAAAGACGTTCTTGTTTCGTTCGAGCGCTTCGCGTGCAAGTTGCGCGTGCTGATCGTGGCGTGTACCGATGACAACGAGATTTATATCCGCGTCGCCGAGGACGTCATTCACCGACGCCGCTTCCGCAAAACCGAACCGTTTGCCGACGTCGTGCGCCGAAACGCCCGAGGCCGTGGCAATCGAGCGAAACTCGACTCCTTCGGTTTTGAAGTGCGGCAGCAACATCGCGGGGACGTAACCACCCGCGCCGATCACGCCCAACACGATCTGGTTTGCGGCGCGACGCGGTTTCGGTGCCGCGTTCAGTGAAACGCGTGTGTTGAGCTCGGCATTGGGATCGTAGTTGAGTAGTACGCCCAGATACGATTCGGTCGCGTTACCGGAGATCAACTGATATGCGCGTTCTGCTTCTTCGATGTCGAAGCGGTGTGTCGTCAGACGATCGACGTTGACGCGTTTGTCGCCGACGAGTTCGAGAAAGCTTTCGATGTTTCGGTTCTCGGTCCAGCGCACGTAACCGATCGGGTAGTCGTGCCCGCGCTCTTCGTAGTCGGGATCGTAGCGGCCTGGTCCATAGGACATCGAAATAATCAGCTTCAGTTCGCGACTGAAGAACGGCGCGCGCGGAATGTCGAGGCCGGTCATGCCGACGACGATCACGCGTCCCTTCAAACGCGAGATCTTCGCAGCCAACTCCACCGGTTGATTTGAATCGGTCGCCGCAGTGATGAGCACAGCGTCGGCGCCTCGTCCCTTCGTCCACCCGGAAATCTGCCTTTCAGTTCCCTCACCAGAAACAACCGCGCTGTCCGCGCCAAGCTCCAGCGCGAGTGACACCCGAGCCGGATTGAGGTCAAGCCCAAATACACGACAACCGTTAGCTTTCAAGAGTTGCACAGCGAGTTGACCCACGAGCCCCAACCCGATCACGACGACCGATTCACCAAGCGTGGGCTCCGCGAGTCGCACGCCTTGCAACGCAATCGCCCCCAGCGTCCCGTACGCGCCCTGTTCGAAACTCACCTGCTCCGGCAAGTGCACACAAAGATTCTTCGGCACTGAAAGCACTTCCGCGTGCGATGCGAATCCAACGCCCGCACACGCCACCCGATCGCCGATCTGAAACTCACTCACCTTTTCGCCGACTGCGCTCACGATTCCGGCCGCGCTGTAGCCCAACGCCTGCGACGCGGCCATCTTGTCGCGCACCGCAGTGAACGTATTCAACAGACCCTCGCTCTTCACCTTCGCCACGACTTGCTTGACGAGATCCGGCCGCTCGCGTGCCTCCTGGACCAACCCTTTACTCACCAACTCAACCGCCGCCCTCTCCGTTCCCGCACTAATCAACGAAGCCACCGTGCGCACCAGCACCCTGCCGCGCTGCAAGGCAGGCCCTGGCACCTCACCCACAAACGGCCGACCGGTTTTCCGATTTTGCAAAACCTGCTTCATCTGGATTTAGCGTCCAACACTTGCTGGATCAATCCCCCTACAAAACTGGCTCGCGCGTCCCAAGTTCCCGACTTCACTGCGGCCTGTCGCCTCGCTCGTTCGCTCGGATCATCTTCGCTCAACGCGTCTTCCACGAGTCGAAAAAACTCATCGCGCGAGCGCGCAATGCGCAACACATCACTCATCGCTTCATACTCCGGTAGCGGCGCGATCACCACCGGCTTTCCCGTCGCGAGATATTCGCGCACCTTGATCGCCGACCCAT